>DAIAZB010000470.1 GCA_027443745.1 Thiomonas sp.
GCGCCCATCGGCCTTGGAAGGCGCGAAGCTGGGCGTGTACCAGGCCATGACCGAGCAGGGCATCAAGAAGGCCGAACTGGCGCGGCGCCTGGGCTGGCACATGCCGCAGGTTGACCGGCTGTTCGACCTGCGCCACGCCTCTCGACTTGACCAGATCGAAGCCGCCGCGCGCGTGCTCGGACGGCACCTCGAAGTGTGGGTCGCCTGAGGTGGCCATGGACCGGACAGTCCGAGCCACTGTCGTCGAGCTGCAGCTCGACGACCCGGCCTTCGCTGCAGCCTACCTCGAGGCCGCGCTTGATGAATCTGGGGAACCAGACGGGCGCGAAGCCCTGCTCCTCGCCCGGTGGCACATTGCCGAGGCCAAGGGCATGGCGCAGGTGGCCCGCGCTGCCGGCGTGCAGCGTGAAACGCTCTACCGGGCGCTCATAACCTCCATGCGCGCAGCCCAAACACAAACAGCCCCCTTGCGCGCGAGCGCGCTCGCGCGTACGCGCACGCGTGTGCGCGAGGGACTGGCTGCGGCCAACAAAGCCAGCTTTGGCACTCCAAAGCCGCAACGCGAACCAATATGAACCGAAAAGGAAAAATTTGCCTTCAATGTCTTCACTTTTCAAAACCACGTATTTCCGTGACCAGCAAAAGATGAAGGCAAATTTCACCATTATTTTCAGTTACTTGCGGATCCGCGTGGGCGCTTGTCTTCACTGTCTTCAGTGTCTTCACTTTTTTTTGATGCATGGCGGAACAGAAAACCTAGAAATTCTGGCAAGTCAGCACCAAACCGACCCCCACCGGCGTAGAAAGCAGGCGCGGTGCTTGTTCAGTCACCCAAAAAGCTGAAGATGTGAAGACAAAATACCTAAGTCATTGAAAAAACAAGAAATTGAAGGGTGGAATGAGTGAAGACAAAGAGAAGACAAGTAGAAGACATATTGAAGACACTCTCATCTCTTTCAAGCATGACTTTTCATCATCTTGGGCTGCTGGCCCTTCCTGGTTTTGATTGGACCCTGCCATGAACCCCGCAACACTCCGCCATTACGCAATCTCCGCAGCATTGCCACGCCGTGAGCTGGACGGTGTCGAGTTCGTTCAGCTGGCTGGCCCTTTCGACTCGCTGCCCGCGGCGCAAGCTGCGTTGCCCGCGACCACGGTCCCAGCGCATGCGTTTGGGGATGCCTTCGTTGTCGAAGTCGCTGGGGAACCACCTCTTCACGATGCCGCCGTTTGGCGACAGCGTGAAGAGGTGATGAAGCCGAAGCAATCGAACTGGGAACTCGACGATGTGCCCAGCACCTTCATGGCCACGCCCTACGAATTCGCCTGTCGCTATGCGCGCATGCTCGCGCCCGAGGCCGAGGATCTGCGGCTGCGCGCTATCCAGACCGCGCTGCTTGACGTCATGCGCGAGTCCATCAGCAATAACGAGCTGTCGGTGCGCGACAACAGCACACACGGCCGCATCATTGTGAAGCAACAGCAGCTCGGCCCCGGGTGGTTCGCGGTCTTTCACATCGACAAAGATGATTTTCTTGCGTGGGCCAAGGCATCTGGCTACAGGCTCCCGGGGGAGAAAGAGCACACCGCCCAAACTGAGAAGATCCAGGCCGAATGGTCTACATGCGGAAGGAACACAGCGCGGAGAGTCGTGCTATTGCATCAACTGGATGTCCTTGGCTACACCACCGATGCCAAGAAGGGCGCCGTTTTGGGCATCACGGCGCAGGCGGTGAGTGCGCATGGCAAAGCTGTTGTCAATGGCAAGTCAACGCTCCAAAGTGACCCCCCGTCGCTGTGGGACGCACTTGCGGCGCCCAACAAGAAGGCGCCCAAGAAGCGAAGCGAAAAGAACAGCAAAAACCGCTGATTTTAAGTTTAGCAATCTTCGATCAACCTTCTCAATGTAGGTTTTTATCCAGTTAAAACAAGGTTTTACGCTCGCACAACAAATGCCTTGATGGCAGTCTAGATCCACTGGCACAGTTCGCCCCATTCATTGGAGGAGAACACCGTGGAACTCAGGCTTTTACCGCTCACCGCAGTCGGGGCCAGGCTTTGCGAAGGCAAAACCCGGCTGTACCGCAGCCTGCACGAAGGCATCGTCACGCCGCCCATTCGCGTCGGCAACCGCTCGGCTTGGCCTGCGCATGAGATTGACCAGCTCGTCGCTGCCCGCATCGCGGGCTTTGACGCAGACCAGCAGCGCGGCCTGGTGGCCAATCTCGTCGAGCAGCGCAAATCTTTGCCCTCGCGCCTCGCCTGAGCGCCGTGGGAAAGCCCGTCCACCCCAACGCTGCCAAACCAGGGCGACCCCTTGGCATTGTGCGGCTGGCTTTGAGGCTTGCCGCAGCCGCAGAACCTGGCACCGTGCGTGACCTGGCTGAGCGCACACAAGTTGGTTTTGCTGCGGCGCATTGCACCGTCAAGAACATGGCACGCCAGGGCGAACTCGTCGTTGTTGGGTTGCGCGAGGTGCCTTGGCGCACCACACCGGTACAGGTCTATGGCATCGGGCAGCAGCCCAGGGAGGCCGTATCCAAACAGGTGCCCAGCCACCGGCCTGCCTTCGAGCTCCAGCAGGTTCTGCAGCGCATGTGGCGCCAGCAAGAACAGAACGTGGGGCCAGCGACCGAATGAAGCGAGGAACGGATTTCGCGTCGCTGGCTGTCGCGGTGTTGCGCCAGGCGGACGGGCTGCTGGCGCAATGGCTACCTGGTGGCGTGGTACGCGGGCATGAGTATGTGTGCGCGAGCGTTGCCGGGGGTGCAGGGCGCAGCCTTTCGGTGAACCTCAAGACCGGTCAGTGGGCCGACTTTTCTGCGGACCTCAAGGGCGGCGATCTCATCAGCCTGTACAGTGCCATCCATGGCCTGAACAACGGGCAAGCCGCCCGCGAGCTGGCCGCGCAGTTGGGCTTCGATTCGTCCATCCCTGCGCCGCCGCCTGGGCCAACCCCAGGCCAGCCTGCAGCCAAGCGCAAAAGCATGTGGCGCCCCGTGGTGCCGGTGCCGGAGCACGCGCCGCCCCCCGACTTCAAGCATTGGCACTACGCCGCTCCGCATTCCACATGGGCCTACCGGCGAGACGGCGTGCTGTATGGCCACGTTGTACGTTTCACCACCAGCGATGGCGGCAAGGAAGTTCTGCCTCTGACCTGGTGCGTGGACGAAGGCGACGACCGCGGCACCATGCGCTGGCACTGGAAGCAGTGGGAGGAGCCTCGACCGCTTTACCTGGCCGCCGGGGCTTTGCGTGGATGGCCCGTGGTGCTGGTGGAGGGTGAGAAATGCGCCCAGGCCGGCCATGCGCTGTTGGGCGATGCGTTCGACTTTGTGAGTTGGCCGGGCGGCAGCAAAGCCTGGAGCAAGTGTGATTGGTCGTGGCTTGCCGGTGCCACCGTGATGCTATGGCCGGATGCCGACAGCAAACGTGTGCCACTGACCGCAGCCGAGCGCGAGGCCGGCACAGACCCCGAATCCAGGCCCTACCTCCCGACGCGCAAGCAGCCCGGCATGGCGGCCATGGTGGGCATTGGGACCATCTTGCAGGCCACACAGCGGTGCAGCGTGACCCTCTGTCCGATTCCCGCGCCAGGCCAGGTTGCGGACGGCTGGGACATTGCCGACGCCATTGCCGAGGGTTGGGATGCAGCCCGGGTACGGGCATTCCTTGAATCCGCCAAGCCGTTCGTCGTCGACGACGATGCAGCGGCGCGTGATGCCGGTCAAAGGCGCGAAAATTCCCCCAGCCCTGGTGATACATCGACCGCAGATCATGAACCGAGGGACCGATTCAAACTCGACGATCGGGGTGTCTGGCATTTTGAGACCGACCAGGAAGGAAATTCGAAAAAACCGCATTTCGTGTGCAGCCCATTGCGGGCTATCTCCCGGGTTCGTGACGTATCTGGAAAATCGTGGGGCCTCGAGCTGGAGTTCACCGACCCGGGGGGCACCATCCGCCGGTGGGTGATGCTGGCTCGGCTTTTGGCATCCGATGGTGCAGAGCTGCGTGCGGCGCTCCTTGACCAAGGTGTGGTCATTCCGTCGAATTCGAAGTCCCGCAACCTGCTGCCCGTTTATCTGCAAACACGCCAGGTCGACGCGTTTGCTCGCACGGTCACGCGAATCGGTTGGCATGCCGGCGCGTTTGTCACGCCCACTGAAACGCTCCAGCGTGCTGACGCAGCGGAGCGCATCGTCCTTCAATCCGAGGGAGCGCCGGACAACCACCTCGTTCAAAAAGGAACCTGCGCCAGCTGGCGAACTATTGCAAATCTCGCGCGCGGCAATTCGCGGCTTGTCTTTGGGATCGCTCTGGCCTTCGCCGCACCTCTTTTGCGCGCATCACGGATCGATTCCGGCGGATTCCATTTTCGCGGCAGTTCGTCGACCGGAAAAACGACCATCTTGCGGGTTGCCTCGTCGGTTTTCGGGGCGCCGGACACGTTCATGCAACGCTGGCGCGCAACGGACAATTCACTCGAAAACCTCGCAGCGGTTTACTGCGACTTGCTCCTGGCGCTCGATGAGCTTTCGCAACTCGACCCCCGCGTCGCCGGAGACGCGGCTTTTTTGCTCGCAAATGAGACATCGAAAGCTCGCAGCTCAAAAACCGGTGCGCCACGGCCTCGCCAGACATGGAAACTGTTATTCATCAGCTCGGGCGAGGTGAGTCTTGCGACCCATATGGCCAGTGCTGGGAAACAGATTCGAGCTGGTCAGGAGGCCCGCATCGCCGACATCCCGGCCGAGGTCGAGGACGGCTCGGTTTTCGAGGAATTGCACGGGCACGTTGGATCAGGGGATTTTGCTGAGCGCCTCGAGTCGCTTACCGCACGCCACCACGGCGTGGTGGGCCACGTCTGGTTGCAATGGCTCGTCGAGAACGCATCACGGCTTGCGCGCCTGGTGGGCGAGCGCATTGAGGCCCTCACCGAGGAATTTGCAACCCAAGACTTCGCCGGCCAAGCGCGGCGTGTCGCAAGGCGCTTTGCTCTCGTCGCCCTGGGTGGAGAACTGGCCACCGAAGTTGGCCTGACAGGATGGAACACCGGCGAGGCGACCAAGGCCGCGCGGAAGTGCTTTTCCGACTGGCTCGCCGGCCGCCCAGGAGGCGCCGGCAATACTGAGATGGCAGCGATGCTTGGCCAGGTGCGCCGCTGGTTTGCCTTGAACGGCGCCGGCCGATTTACCTATTGGCACCGAGCGGTCGATGACCGGAGCCCCGACAAAGGATTGCGAGCCGGTTTCAAGCGCCTGATCGGCCCGACAGGGCGCGACATTCAAGACGATTCAGCGCATGTCGCTGAGTACGGCTTGCACGCGCCCAGCGAGACGGCAGCAGAGGGCACGACGACCACGTATTTCTGCTTTCCCGAGGTCTTCGACTCCGAAATCTGCCAAGGCTTCGACCCGCTGGCTGTTCGTCGACTGCTGCGCGATCGAGGATTTTTGGCGCCAGACCGCGGGAGGCCATTTGATTGCACGCCACGCATTCCGGGGCTTGGCCCGACCCGCTGTTACCGAATTTTGCCGACGATTTTTGCCGGTGACGACTGACCACGAACGGAGAAATTCATGCGTCTTGCAAATGTTTGTTCGCCAAAAATTCAAAGCCATCCCTGCATCGCGCCACAGGCGCAGAGGGATGTTTTCATCGGCATCGCACTGGAGGACCGCGGCGGTTCGATCGCAGCGATCAACAACAACTCCTGCGTGCTCGAGGTGAAATCTCTGTCCCAATTTCTACAAATTTTCGGCCCAGAAGTCGTGGACTTCATCGAACGACACCCGTCGACCAATGTGGCGATTCTTGGGGGCGCCAAAGACCGCAACGCCGCGCGCCAGATCGGACGCCTTGAAGGGTTGATTCTGGTCGTGACGCGCAGAAGCCCAGGCGTGGCGTTCGCCGCCGAGATGCTACGAAGGGTGGGGGTGGCCGCGCTTGGAGATCCCCCATCCGACCCTGCCGATTGGGCGAACGCCATCTTCCCCTCGCGGCCCTGGCGCGAGGTGCCTGGAAACCAGCGTGCGCATGAACTGGCGGTGCTGGCGGCGGCCTATGCGCGTGCCACCGATTTCTGAAGATACCAAGGCCTACCGCGATGAACAACTTCCCGTGCCGCTTGACTCGTCCGAGCGGCTTGACCTCCCTGCGCAGTCACAGCGCAGCCAAAACCTGCCCTACCCCTGGAGCTAACCCATGAGCCTGATCCCGAACCCCCTTGGCGACAACCCGCAAACCCCTGGCCTCTACGCCCAAACCTATCTCCCTGACCAGCTCATCGCCGGCCGGTTCCCGTTGCCGACGTCAAGCATCACGCTGGGTGCTGGCATCCTGCAGCGCGGCGCCGTGCTTGGCCAGGTGACTTCTACCGGCGATTTCATCCTGTCCATGGCCGTGGCCACCGACGGCAGTCAGAACCCCAAAGCCATCCTGGCCGACAACGCCGATGCATCTGGGGGCCCGGTGATCGCCCCGGTCTACCTCGCCGGCGAGTTCAACACCGACAAGCTGATTTTTGACCCGAGCTGGACCATCGCCACGCTCATATCGGCGCTTCGAGCCGCGAGCATTTACCTGAAAAGCGCAGTCGTTTCGGCCGACCCGTCCTGATCCACGCCCACCACAACCCACTTTCCAAGGAATTCATGATGAACCAAACCAATGAAGCAACCCTGCAGACCCTCGAAGCCGCACAGAACCAACTGGGCGCCGCCCAACGGAGGCAGGCCGAGCTCGACGCCGACATCAATGCTGCACAAGCCGCCTTGCGCGCCGCGGCCGCGCATCGCGCTGGGCTGTTGCAGTTGGTGGCCGCCGGCAAGGGCGCCACGACCAAGGAAGAGGTCATGGCGGCCGACGACCAGGTCAGGGGCGCTCAGATTGAGCTCGAGATCGCCACGCTGACCGCGCGCACCGGGCAGGCTGCAATCGACGAGGGCGAGCTCGCTGTTGCTCAAGCAAAAGCCCGCGAGTTGAGCGTTGAGGTCGAGGCGGCCGACCGTGCGGTGCAGGCCGAGATTGCCTCCTACGCGAAAAAGCTGCAAGCCGCGCGCGACGCCCTGGCCCGGGTGATTGAAGCGCAACGCGGCCGTGCCGCAGCAGCAAACAGCGCAGCGGCCCACAACGCCGCCATGCAACGCGCGCGCCCGAACGACAGCAGCGTGCAAGCCCATGCTCTGGTGCGCTCCTACGTTGAATCGGCAGATCTGCTCGTTCAAGCCGCATCGCGTCCCTACGGGCAAAGCCTGGTCGAGTGGGATCACAGCTATTTGCCTTCTTGAGGAGCGCGTCATGAGCGACCACAACACGCGACTGAAGGCGATTGAAGCAAGCCTGCGCCGCATCGCCTCAAAACTTGGCATTGCGGGCATCGATCATCGGCCTGCGTCGCTGCCGCGCCAACTCTCCAACAACCTGGATGCGTTCGCAACAGGCTCGCCTGCAACACACCAAACGGCATCAAGGGGTACCCCAGCGAGTGCTGCGCGTCGAGCGCAATCGTCCGACGATCGAACGGCTTACCGTGCTGGACGAGAGCAAGAGCGTGCTCGGCTGGCGACCATCTTCGCGGCGCCAGTTGCCATGCGGGACCCGGCGTTGACGTTCCTCGCTGCAGCCGCCATGCACAAGCCCTCCGACGTCATTGCCCTACTCGAAAAGACGCGCCCCTTGCCGTCGTCAGCAGCGGTTGCTCCGGCCAGGCCGAGCGTGCGGCAGATCATGCAGGTCGCAGAGCGCGCACGGGCAGGACGCGCATGAAAGTTAGGCTCCCACGGCCTCAGCAGGCCCGTGGTTTTCCCCGCCGGCCAGCGTTGGCTGGCGGGGTTTTTTGAAAGGCTCCCATGAACAAATCGCATGCAACGTACCAACTCGCACTGGTCAACCAAATGATGCGCAGCCCATCCGGCGCCCGCGTCGAGGTTCGGCTCCAGCGCGCCCTGGAGGTAGGGGGCAAGCGCATCGATGTGCTGTTCTTGCGCGCGCCCACAGAACCGGAGGTGCAGCAGGTGCTCAAGCACCAGGACTCGGCAGCCCAACTCACGTCGCTGCTGAAGATCGTTACGGCACTCCCCACAGCCGCCATTGAACGCATGGGTGTTCGCGATTTCATGGCCTGCGCGGATGCATTGACGGATTTGTGCAACAGACGCGCTGAAGTCTTCAACCTGGTGGCGAAGGACGTCGCCGCGAGCAGCAAAGGTTGACCTCAAAAACTCACCGAACACGAAAGGGAAGGACATGACCAACACCGCCAAAATCACCATCACCGCCGTGGATGAAGCCACGGCGGTGATGCTTAAGATCCGCGCTCAGATGCGCGCCATGACCCAGCCCATGCGCGACATCAAGACCAGCATGGGGCGCTTCGCACAAGCGTCAGGCCTGAAAAAGGTGGGCCAGGACCTGCGCAAGGTTGGACACGCAGCCGGCGCCGTCGCCCGGGGCGTGACCAAGACCATCGCGCCCATGGCGGCGCTCATTGGTGCCGGCACCATCGGCGGCGTGGCCGAACTGGCCAACAGCTGGGGGCAGCTCGGCTGGAGCATCGAGCGTACGGCGCAGACCATCGGAGTCGCTCCGCAAAAGCTCCAGGCCCTGCAGGGCGCGGCCAAGCTTGCAGGACTGAGTGCCGACGACATGACCAGCAGCCTCGGGCGCCTCGGCACCACACTGCAAGACGCGCTCTATGGCCGCAACCAGCAAGCCCTGGCCACGCTCAATTACCTGGGCATCAGCATTCACAAAACGGCCACCGGCGCGGTGGACAGCACGCGTGCCTTGTCCGATCTGTCCCGCGTCATGCAAAAATACAACGGGCAGCCCCAGGTGCAACAGAAGATCGCCGGTGAGTTCGGCCTCGAATTGTTGTTGCCGTTGCTGCGCCAAGGCCCCGAGGCTATCCGCAAATTCGAGGTCGAAGCCAAGCGTCTGGGCTATGTGCTCTCCGGGCCCGAGCTGCAGCGCGCCACGTTGCTGGGCAAATCCTTTACCGATCTGCAAATGAGCCTCACCGGCGTGCGCAACAGCATCAGCGATGCGCTGTTTCCCGTGCTGCAGCCCCTGTTGGTGCAAATGACCAACTGGATTTCTGCCAACCGGCAACTGGTCGGCACCCGCGTGGCTGAATGGGTGGCTGAGATTGCGGCCTTGGTGCGCTCCGTGAATTGGGGTGCTGTGTGGCAGAGCATCAAGCAAACCGTGGCCGAAATCCGCAACATCGCCGTGGGCATCAGCAGCGCGGTGCAGTCGCTCGGCGGCTGGAAAAGCGCCATTGAAGATGCTTTTGGTGCTGCCGCGCTGGCAAAGATGGGGATTTTCATCGGAAAAATGTTTCTTCTGCGGAAATTGCTGAAGAACGGATTGCCTGCGTCAACCGCGGCTCCGGCTGCGTCGGACGCCTTTTTGGGGCTAGGCCTTGGTGGATTGTTTGTTCGCGGCGGCCTTCTCGGTTTGGCAGGCTATGGGGGCTACAAACTCGGAAAGAATGTTATCAATCCTCTGATTAATTCAGGTGTCGATGCGCTGAGTGGTGGCAAAGAAAAAAACCTCGGCGGTGCCGTCTATGACTGGCTGCATCCAGGAGAAGACAAAAGGCTCGTTGCGAAGACCCTTTTCCCGGCCATGGAGAGCCATTATGGGCTGCCCAAAGGGCTGCTTGATGCCACATGGGCGCAAGAATCCAGCCGTGGAGAGCACTTGTATTCGCCCAATGGGGCTGTGGGCGATTTCCAGTTCATGCCGGCAACCGCAGCGGCGTATGGGTTGAAAAATCCTCTGGATTTCGATCAGTCCACGGTGGCCGCCGCCAAGATGTATGGAGGGCTGCTGAAGCACTACCACAATGACATCTCCAAGGCGCTGGGCGCCTACAACTGGGGTAGTGGGAACCTGGACAAGGATATTGCAAAGCATGGCGCCGACTGGCTTGCCCACGCGCCCAGGGAGACACAGGATTACGTCAATCAGATTCAGGGTCGCATGGCCGGCGTCAAGCGGCCTTATCTGTATGGGCAAGGCCGTATCGGCGCACCGCAGGCCTCCGCACCGCAGGCCTCCGCAACGCAGCGCGTTGACGTGCACATCAGCATGGGGAACGTCCCCCCCGGCACGAAAGTCACGGCAACAGACGGCAATGGCCACAACGTGCCCGTGCGTGTGGGACGCAACCTGGTGGGAGCGTCCTGATGGTCAGCTCCATCACGGTGGCGCAGCAGGCCACCGGTATCGTCCAGTCGGTCTCCAACACCATCGGGGGCATGGGGGTCTCGCCGCCGGCTCGTTCTGGAGTTATTGCTCTGGTGCCATAGCGTGCCGAGATTCGGTGCTCGATCCACTGAACTGCATCAAAGCATGAAGTGGCCATGTCGCCCCATGGTTGACATTCCTAAGCAACCAAGTGCATCATCAAATTGTTGCCTACACAGGCGACCGGGGGTGAGAGCCCGAACACAGGCGGCGAAAGCCGCGATGCTGCTGCACGCGGCTTTTTTTCGCCATGGTGCGTCCTGTTTCTGGCGGCCCGGGCGGGGGAGTCGAAAGGCTCGCCGGTCGCCTGTGCCGGTCTCTCAACCTCGTTTCGGGCTGCCACCTCGTTTGAAAATGGGGTGGCTGTTCAAAACCGGCACAAGGAAGGAGGTTCATCATGGCTCTCGGCACCAGAGGCATTGCGGGCATCGCGCCCGCCATCCCGCGCCAGCTCGGCGCACAACTCCTGGCCAGTGATTGCCAGCATGGCAACGCGTATATCCTGCTGCGAGCAGGTTGCATCCACGCTGTGGGGGTGCATCATGCATGAAACGAGAAATGGCGCCCCAATCGCGCCTCTGGAATACGTGTGCTGCTACGGACTGGACTTGATCAAGGGCACCAAGGAGCAAATTCAGAGCTTCGGCATCGGCCTCAATGTCACGTTTCCCGGCGAACTCAACACCCCGGAAGGCAGAATCTCTACGGTGGACCCGCGTGGCTGGCGCGTGGTGATCTATCACGAGGGCCGAGGACGATTTGCAGCTCACGCCCATTTCCCGAACATACCGGACTACCCACAGCCCTGGCAATTTCGCGCTTTCTACCTGAAGAAAGAAGAGGCATTCCCAGGGGTGACCTTGGAGATGAGTCTCTACTCTGACTGCTTCATAGGTTCCGCTGACGCACTCATCAATGCCGGACTCGTCAGGGATGAGCAGCTCCCAGGGCCCGGGAGGCCGCGCAGGACATGTGTGACTTGGCGGCCTGACGGAACGATGCTGCCTCGAGGCGCCAATGGCCATGAGCCGGGTAGCGTCCATATCGCGCGAAAATCAGGAAGGACTTTCAACGTAAGGATCCGGATCGCCAGCGAAGAGAGCGAGCGGCGCCATCAAGCTCATGATGAAGCGCTGAAGAGCGAGCGCGAGAATTGGATGCGAGCAGTCGAGGCCATGCCCAGGCCTCCCCGCCTTAAGCCGTTGCCGCAATGGCAGTTGAACCGACTGGAAGCGGCCGGTGTAGCCGATTATCAGCGGCGATCCAATGTTGTCGAGCTGCGTGCTTGGAAGGTCGCTCGCAACATGGGGACGGCACGCCGGTAGATCTGGCAAACCAGGTGATCACAGGAGGCGCGCCGTGCCGTTGTCTCCAAGATCTTGCGCGATCTCCCGATCGAAGTCGAGCGCGCCATTCGGGCTGCACTGGGGCGGGGATGGAAAAGACTTTCCCAGAAGTTGATCACGGGATAGGCGCCAGTTTTAGCGCGATGCCGACGAATACTTCAATCGCATTCGCGAGGCTAGAGAACGCTCGACCCTTCACGTTGCGTCCTCGTACGACCCAGGGCATTTCGCGGCGCCGTGTTCGGGGTAGCACACGCCCGACCAAATCTCCGTTGGCGTCTTCCTCGTACCTAATGTCGATGTGGAACTCCTCGAACCATATTTCGACGTCAGGGGTTTTGAGCGGCGTTCCGTTCTTCCTGACCCTGTGCAGCGTCAAGAACACTTCGGAGCACTCCCGTTCCCAGCCCATGCCATCGAAGGTGTCTCCAAAGATTGTGTTGATGTCACCGATGGACTGGCATCGGCGCGCAAGATTCCCAAGCTGTACGGGGACGATCGATTCGGGATTCGCCTTGACCATTCTGGTCTCCGGTATCAAAGTCCCACGTGCTCGAAAATTTGCCGACGCGAAATGCGGGCTTGCTGTGCACCGCGGAGTGGCACAAGTGGGAACCGTGCATTTGCGTGCAACCGGTACTGCGCCATGATCCAACCCGTTTTGCTCCCTTGAAGACTATCGGAGAATCGTGCTCGACCATGATCCGACTTGATATTCGATCCGATTTTCGCGCCGTTCAGCAGCAACTGGATCGGCTACGTGCTGCCTTGCGAGATCGCGTGATTTCGGCCGCGATCAACAAGACAGCCGACAAGGCCAAGGCTGAGATGAATCGGCAGATCACATCCGAGTTTGCCATCAAGGCTTCTGACGTCAGGTCGCAAACCCGTCTACAACGCGCATCTGCCAAGAACTTGCAGGTGTTTGCCACACTGCAAGCGTTCGGCAAACGCCGCGGAAAACGGAGTCGCAATGTCGCTTTGTTTCGTGCTCGTCAAACAAAAAAAGGTGTGACGGTACAAATCAAGAAATCAGGTGGACGCAAAATCATCGAACATGCATGGATTGGTAATCAAGGACGAACGGTATTCATGCGTGATGGAAAACAACGATTGCCAATTAAACCTGTTGAAACCATTGATGTTCCACAGATGTTCAACACCAAGCGCATCAACGCTGCAGTCATCGCGAAGATCAACAAAGACTTTCCAGTCGAACTCGCGCGCGCGTTCAAGGCACTCGAACGGAGGGGACAGTGACCATCGCCCGCCCACCCCCCACCCCTGCGGGTCCTTCCCCAGCCCTAGCGCCCAACGGCTCGAAACGGCGCGATCTATCGCTAGTTAGCGAATAAATTGATAGGATTACAGTTAACTAAAAATTACATCAATGAGCAAGCTGATCACTCGAGCTGAGTATGCACGGTTGCGTGGTGTGAGCCGTGTAGCGGTGGGCAAAGCCGTCAAGACGGGCCGGATTGACTTGGTCGATGGCCTGATTGATCCGATCGCTGCCGATGCGCAATGGGAACGCAACACACGCAAATCCGTCGGGCGCGGGGGGCGCCCGGCGATGGACAAGTTGATCGAGATTTGGAAGAACGCGCCGGCGGCCGACAGGAGCGTCGAGTACCCGCCGCCTGGTGCTCAAGTTGCTGGAGACTCGCAACCTCAAACAAGCCACGACTACGAAGCCTCACGCGCCAAACGTGAGCACCATGAGGCGTGGCTCTCAATGATGCGTGCCCAGGAGCGCGCCAGACAGCTTGTGGAGTCCTCGCAAGTACTCGAGGCCGTCGGCCACATCACCAGCCTGCTGTGCGAAGGCCTGGACAGCCTGCCGGGCATCCTCGCAGCGCGGATCAATCCAAGTATGCCGTCAGCTCAGCTGCACCAGGTTCTTGAAGCCGGCATACTTGAGGCGCGCTTGGGGTACATCGATGCCATCGAAAAGCTTGGCAGCATCAAAAGGACCAGTCCGCCAGTGACCGCAGCATTGACCAACTGAGTCCAGAACGGCAGACGTCACAATGATGCGTGCCCAGGAGCGCGCCAGACAGCTTGTGGAGTCCTCGCAAGTACTCGAGGCCGTCGGCCACATCACCAGTCTGCTGTGCGAAGGCCTGGACAGCCTGCCGGGCATCAATTCTTTGGCTTCAACCTCGATTCAGGCTTCACCTGGGCGTGATCCCCTTCTCTCGAGCTCACGCCTGAGGCGTTTGTGGGTTTGAATGGTCCCACCGCCAGCGCGTTCTCGTATTTCCATTGATACGGCGAAGCGCCAGACTATTGGCAACAAATCGGCAACAAATGCCCCGAAGTGAGTAGAGCATCGCATGTCGATTCTACGTAAGTCGTTGTTTTAATTGGTCGGGGCGAGAGGATTCGAACCTCCGACCCTCTGCTCCCAAAGCAGATGCGCTACCAGGCTGCGCTACGCCCCGAACCAGCCATTCTAGGGTACCGGGGAGTGAGGGCGGCGGCGGCAAATCGGCGTCATGCCTTGCAACACGGGGTCGATGCAGCGGGAACTAAGATGTCGGCGTTTGTTTGACACGGTGCCACTGCCTCTCGGCCTGTTGTTTCCAT
>DAIAZB010000471.1 GCA_027443745.1 Thiomonas sp.
CGGTGTGAATCCCTAGGATCCGCGCTGTCGCGCAGTTGTGCCGCAGAGGGCGACTGAGTGAATCCGCAGCACGCCTCAGGCCCCGGCACGCTGTGAAGGCAAGTGGGGCATGTTCCGCACCAGAGGAGATCAGAATGGGCAACAACTATTGGGCACACCTCGCACGTCATATTTTGCTGGTCACGGCCCTGCTCGTTGGCAGCGCCACGCATGCATACGCCGACAACCCCTCCATGATGAAAGACTTCAATTTTGAGAAGCCGGCCTTCATTCATGACCTGCCTTTCGCAAAATACAAGTTGGTCTTGCAGGTCAGCAGCGACGATCAGCAGTTGTGGGCCCTCACGCTGAACAACGCTCAAAACGTGCTGGACAACCTCGGCCAAGGAAACGTGCGCATCGTGGTTGTCGCCTACGGTCCAGGGCTCCTGATGCTGTTGAAGAACAGCCCTGTCGCTGAACGTCTCGCAGCACAAAACGCCGAGGGCATCGAGTTCGACGCCTGCCACGTCACCATGGAAGGGATGGCCAAAAAACTCGGGCACATGCCCGTGCTAGCTCCCAGCGCCGTGATCGTCCCGGGGGGTGTCGTGCGTCTCATGCAACTCGAAAAAAATGGCTTTGCCTATGTCAAGCCATAACGGCGTTCAAGCCTGAGCACCCCATCGCCGACACCGGCGAATCGCGGTGGGCGGCGTCAAGAACCGGACGCGAAATCAATGGCATCCGTGCTGAAGTCATATCCATACGGTCATCGGCGCACAACGCCCTTGACCGTATAAGCCCGCATCATGTTTACCCTGATATTTATGATTTTGTTGAGGACTATTTATTTATTTTGTTTGCCTGCGGGAATTTTTTAGTAGATAGTTCAAAGCAGATGCAGATTGACTGCACCGACCTTTGAACTGGGGGCAATATGTTTCATAAGAATGATCTCGTTACATTTCTCGGAATTTTGGTTTTGGCTGCCACACAATGCCTACCCGCAGAGGCTGCCAATTGGTTCAAGATCCAAGGCATCTCCAATCCAGCATGGGGCAGAGGCAAGGTGTTGGGCTGGTTGGAACCCGACTATTCCACGATTGATGGAAGTAACGTGAATGTGAACGGGCACTCCTATCCCATCAAGCCCAATCTGATCGGCCCGGAATTCAGCAATAGCAGCAAGCTGACCATGCAGCGCGCGCGACTCATGCTGCGCGGGGAACTGAACCCCGACATCTCCTATTTTCTCGCCGGGGAATTCGGAGATAACGGCTACAACTATTCCAATGGCCAGTATTCGCCACAGGTCATTGATGCGCATATGACGTTCAGCAATGATATTCCCGGCGCCAGAATACAAGCCGGTATCATCCATGCCCCAGGGCCTGAAGGCGCGATGCAAGGGTATATGGCATATAATTTCATCGACGTATTCCCATCGGTCATCGGGCAATTGATGCAGCCCAATTTCTATAGCAAGAATACAAAATATAACTACAATCCCGCAAGCGGGGGATATCTTGTTCCGGGATCCGACTTATCCAGTGTAAACGGCTTTAGATATCCGGGCATTCAGGCGCTTGACTGGTTTGATTTACGCAAAAATCTCGAACTTGCTTATGGAGCAATGTTGGGCAGTTACGGTAATCAATTTGAATCCAATTCTTCCAATGGACCCATCGTCGCGGGAAGATTACAGCTCTCCTACCTTTATGGAGGGGGAGGAAGTTTTTTCCGGAATGATTTGACAGGCTTTGTCTGGGCTCAGCAAGCACGGCCACAATTGAATGGCATCTCCAATACCATGCGGCGGGAAGGATTCGGCGTCACCTACAGGCAGGGCTACATGGAAACCGGTGCGCGCAGTCTCAAGGCCGAATATATGGCTGGCACTGGCAATATTGCCGCTCCTGCCCCGTTTAACCAGGAACCTGGACTTGTACCTGCTCAATATCAAACGACATTCTTCCCAGGGAGCAACAACAAGGCATCCGGCTACTATGTATCAGTAGGCTATTTTGTAGCGCCAAAAGTCGAACTGAATGCCCGCTATGATTATTATGACAGGCTTCCTAATATTCCCGCTCAGGAGCGCGTCTTCACAAATATCGGCATCGGTGCTCAATATCATATAACACCGGTGACGAGAATCGTCGCCGATTATTTCATCAGAAAAACGGACATACCTAATCCAGGCGCCATTGGCCAACCCGGAAATCCCCAGCTCGTCCAGGCAACAAACATTGCACATGCGACTGGAAATGAATTCGATATTTATGCCATCTACGCATTCTGATTCAAAACTCCTTCTCCCTCAACCTTCGCTCACAACCATGAAATCCATTCAAAAAACATTTGCGGCATTATTTTTTTGCGTCGCTGGAATCTCGCTGGCTGCAGCAGCCACCAGCACGGACGCGATTCATGTCGACATTCCCGTCAAGCTCAAGCAGACCAATGTCGTCTTCAATATGGACCACCTCGCTTTTCTGGGTGATCTTCCTTTCGGCATGGATTACATGCATTTGCTCTCCATGCGGATGAAGAAAGATCACACCCCTGGAAAGATCATTGGTGTTTTCCACGGCCCTGCTGCCTACATGCTGCTCAACGACAAGGCTTACGACGCGGCGCGGCATGTGGTCACCGGCAACCCTTATGCCAAGACCGTTGCCGAGCTTCAGAAAGAGGGGGTGCAGATTGAAGAATGCGCTGTATCGATGAAAGGCCATCATTGGGGTAACGCAGATCTCCTGCCCGGCGTTTTGGTCAATGCTGGTGCCGTTGGGCGGATCATTCAACTGGTCCAGGACGGCTACGTGCAGATCCAACCGTGACACTGCACCTGACTTTCATGGCCATCGTCATGGCGAGTTGGACGCATCTCTCGGCGATCCCAGCCTGACGCTTGGCCCCGCCTGCAGACAGGCTCCCGTGGAGAGAGGGCGACAACGCGGGAGCCTTTGATCCAGCGCGCTGCGACCTGGTCTCCACGACTGCACGCCTTCAGAGCCACGAGGAGCCCTTCATCGGCGCATCATCGTTGTTCCTCATGGAAGCCTGCTGCTCGCTGGGCTATAGTGGTTCCATAGCCATCGGGCAGGGGCGGCGACGAGGAGACAGTCATGCAAGTCAGCGATATTTTGAGAGTCAAGGGCAGTGCGCTGTTCACGGTGGCGCCTGACACAGCCCTGCTCGAAGCAGCACGCACGATGACGCAGCATGACGTGGGCTCGCTGGTCGTGATGCGGGCTGGCCATCTGGCGGGCATGCTCACCTTCCGCGAAGTCATTGCCGCGCTGGCCGGCGCGCAACCGGGCGAAGCCCAGGTGGCCGACGTGATGCTGGGCGAGCCTGTGCATTGCACACCCCAGACGGGTCTGGACGAGTTGCGCCGCCTGATGCTGGAGAGCCACACCCGCTACATGCCGGTGATGGAAGGCACCACCCTGCTCGGGGTGATTTCTTTCCATGATGTGGCACGCGCCGTGGTGCAGGAGCAAGACTTCGAGAACCGCATGCTCAAGGCCTATATCCGTGACTGGCCACAGGACGATGCACAGTCCCCGAGCCCGGCGACAGGGACGCCGCCCGCATCGGCAACCATCCAGCCGCTTTCACGCAGCATTTGATTCGAGACCCAGGGCGCTCACAAGACCGCAACTCCCTCAAAACGTTGAGGAAACGCTGGGATGGTCTGCTTCTTCGAGAGGCGGCAGGACCCCATCAAGGGCGCCTGACTTCCAAGCAGACGCCCAGCCCGCCAGTCCCGGTTTCCAGCCGCTAGGATTGCGGGTTTTGCGCTGGCATACCCGTGCAAACAACTCTGCATGCCTGCACCCACCCCTCTGCTGTATCTGCACGGTTTCCGCTCCTCGCCCCAGTCGGCCAAGGCGCTCGTCACCGGCGCGCGCCTGCAAGTCATCCGCAATGAGCGCCGCAGGCGCGGGTTGGAGCCGGTGCAATGGCTGTGCCCGCAACTGCCGCCTTCCCCAGCACAGGCCATGGCTGAGATGCTGGCACTGGTGGGCCATGTCGCTCCGGGGCGCCTGGCGCTGGTGGGCAGTTCGCTGGGCGGCTTCTATGCCACCTATCTGGCGCACCATCTGCAGGCACGCGCCGTGCTTTTGAACCCGGCGGTGAACCCGGCACGTGATTTGCGCACGCAGATTGGCGCGCTCACGGCCTGGCACGACCCGCAGTCCGCATTGCACTTCACGGCGGAGCATGTCCACGAACTCCATGCACTCGAAGTCGGCAGCCTGACCAGCGCCGTGCCCGAGGCTTCACGTTATCTTGCCCTGATTGCGCAGGACGACGAGGTGCTCGACTGGCGTGAAATGGCCGCACGCTACGCTGGCGGCCATTTGCGCATCGTGCCGCGCGGCGGCCACGCACTCACGGATTACGCCACGCATCATCTCGACGCCGTGCTGGATTTTCTCGGCATTCATGCTGACGTGGCGTGACCCTCACCCATTCCGACTCACGTGACCTACATCCTTTTCGAAGACACGGGCAAACTTGCCACCGGCCGCATCATGAGCCAGGCCGACACCTCGATGCAGGTGGAACTGGCCAGCGGCAAACGCCAAAAGATCAAGGCCCAGCAAGCACTGTTGCCGTTCGACGCGCCCGCACCGCATGAGTTGCTGGCTTGGGCGCAGGCGCAGCAGGATGGCATCGAGCTCGACTTGCTGTGGGAGTTTGCGCCGGAAGACGAATTCGGCTTCGGCGTGGTGGCGGCGGATTATTACGGTGGCAAACCCACGCCGCAACAACAGGCCGCCGTGCTGCTGCGCCTGCACGGCGCACCGCACTACTTCCAACGCCGTGGCAAGGGGCTGTTCCGCAAAGCCAGCCAGGAGACGGTGCAGGCGGCGCTGGCCGGCATGGCGCGCAAGGAGGCTCAGCAACGACAGATCGAGGCCGATGCACAAGCCCTGGTGAACGGCCACTGCCCCGATGCCATTGCCGCCAAGCTCTACGCCCTGCTGTTCAAGCCCGACAAGAACAGTGTGGAATACAAGACCCTGGCGCAGGCGGTGAAGCAAAGCGGCCATGGAGCGCTGCATTTGCTGCGGGCGGCGGGAGCCATTGCGTCGCCCTGGCATTTCCATATGCAACGTTTTTTGCTGGAGCATTTCCCCAAGGGCACCTGTTTCGCCGATCTGCCGCTGTCGACGCCCGACGTCGGGGATTTGCCGCTGGCTGAGGTGCAGGCGTTTTCCATCGACGATTCCGCGACGACCGAGATCGATGACGCGCTGTCGGTGCAGCGGCTGGACGGTGGTGGCGTGGTGCTTGGCATTCACATCGCCGCGCCGGCGCTGGCCCTGGCACGCGACAGCGCCTGGGACCAGGCGGCGCGCGCGCGCATGTCCACCGTCTACATGCCCGGCGACAAGATCACCATGCTGCCCGAGGCGCTGGTGCAGAGCTTCACCCTGGCCGAAGGCAGCAGCCGCCCAGCCGTCAGCCTCTATGTCACACTGGACGCGAACCTCGCCATGCAGAGCCACGAGACGCGTGTGGAGCGCGTGCCGATTGCCGCCAACCTGCGCCACGATCTGCTGGACGCCGCAGTGACGGAAGATGCCCTGAATGGCGTCGACCCGGCACCCGACCTGGCCTTCGCCACAGATCTGGCCCTGCTCTGGCGCATCGCCAACAAACTCAAGAGCGGACGTGAAGCCGTGCGCGGCCGGCCGGAGCGCCCGGGCGGGGTGGACTACAGCTTTCGCGTCACCGGTCTGGAGCAGGGGGAGGACGCAGCGCGGGTGGACATCGTGCCGCGCCGCCGCGGCGCGCCGCTGGACCTCATCGTCGCCGAGCTCATGATTCTGGCCAACGCCACCTGGGGCGGCTGGCTGGCCGAACTGGGACTGCCCGGCATTTACCGCAGCCAAAGCGGCATGGGTGCCAACCTGCGCACCCGCATGGGCACCAAGCCGGCACCGCACCAGGGCTTGGGCGTGGCCCAGTACGCCTGGTGCACCTCGCCGCTGCGGCGCTACACCGACCTGGTGAACCAGGGGCAGATCATCGCCGCCGCGCGTCATGGCCGCACTGCCTTGCTCGCGGTGCCCTATAAGCCAAAGGATGCGCAACTCTTCGCCATCGTCGGCGCCTTCGAAGAGGCCTACAAGGCCTATGCCGACTTCCAGAACGGCATGGAACGCTACTGGACCCTGCGCTATCTGCAACAGGAAGGCATTAGCGAGCGCGAAGCCGCTGTGCTGCGCGACGGGTTGGTGCGGATAGACGGCCTGCCGCTGGTGCTGCAGGCGCAGGGAGCGCAGGACCAGCCGCGCGGCACCCGCGTGCGCGTGCAGTTCGGTCAACCCGACCTGATCACACTGGAGCAGCCGTGCAAGGTAGTCGAGGTGCTGCGCGACATGGCCGCGACCGGCGGGGAAGCAGTGCAGGTGGATGAACCAGCCGAGGAGGACGACGCTGCCGCCCTCGCCACGGGCCTACACCTGGCCGTGGACGAAGCCGAGGCAGAAACCGAGGTCGCAGCCGAGGCGGGCGCCGATACGGCCGTGAGCGACACCACCGGAACCGCGGAGGCTGCCAAGGATGCAAACGCCGCCGACGCGTCCCCAGCCACGGCCTGATCGATCCGATCACCTCACGGATCAACCATCGCGTCCGCTGTCACCTGCCCTGCCCCGCCAGTCCATTGCGCATGCCCTCGTTCCGCGCCATTCGTCTCAGCAAGCTGCAGTGGGCGCTGCTGATTTCGGTGACGGCGCACGCGGCGCTGCTGGCGCTGAAAGTGGGCGCGCCCGAGACCTTCAGCCGCATGTTCCAGGACACCCCGCTGTCGGTGGTGCTGGTGAATCAGTCGTCGGCCGAGGCCCCCGAGAAACCGCAGGCACTGGCGCAGGTCAATCTAGCCGGCGGAGGTGACGCCGCCAAAGGCCTGGCCACCACACCGCTGCCGGCAACAGCCACCGTGGCCGATGGCAACGCGCTGCAAAACCAGAGCCGCTCCCAACTGGCGCAGGACGAGCAGAAACAGCGTGAACTCATCACCCAGGTGAAGAGCCAGATGGTGCAGTTGCAGCGGCTGGCCACGCAACAGACCAAGCCAGCGGCTGCGCAGGCACTGGAAGATCAGCGCAAGCGCCTGCTGGATCTGCTCGGCGCCATCGAGCGCCGCATCGACCAACAAAACGCCAGGCCGCGCCGCCGCTTCGTTGGCCCCAACACCCGCAGCGTGCCGTATGCGCTGTACTACGACCACATGCGGCAAAAAATCGAGCACTTGGGCACGGTTGATTTTCCGCAACGTGACGGCAGCAAGCTCTACGGCAAACTCATCATGGCCATCACCGTCGATGCCTCCGGGCGACTGCTCAAGAGCGAGGTGGTGCGCGGCTCGGGCAACCCACAGCTCGACCGCATGGCGCGGGCCATCGTCAACGCAGCCCAGCCTTACGGACACTTCAGCGCCGCCATGCGGCGCGATGCCGATCAACTCGTCATCGTCGCCGGCTTCGACTTCACCCGCGAAGGCGGCCTGGAAACGCACATCCAGGCGCAGCCAGGCCATGACGGCAGCCCTGCACCATGAGCAGCACAACCCCGTTGACACGCATGCCCATGGCGACGCACCTGCCCGATCTTTACGCCGTGTTCGGCAACCCGGTGGAGCACAGCAAGTCACCCCGCATCCATGCCCTGTTCGCGGCGCAATGCGGGCTGAGCTTGCGCTACGACAAGCGGCAGCTTGCGCCGAACGGTTTCGCACAGGGGCTGGGGGCCTTTCGTGCCGAGGGCGGGTGCGGCTGCAACGTCACGGTACCGTTCAAGTTCGAGGCCGCACGCGCCGCACGCCGCCTGTCGCCACGCGCGGCGCTGGCCGAGGCCGCCAACACCCTGGGCTGGGGCGACGACGGCGAACTCTGGGGCGACAACACCGATGGCATCGGCCTGGTGCGGGATCTGACACGCATCCTGGCGCACGCATCCGCAAGCCCGCAGGAGCCCAATGCCGACGCGCAGGCACTCAAGGGCAAAACGATGTTGCTGCTGGGTGCGGGCGGCGCCGCGAGCGGAGTCCTGGGAACGCTGATTGCGGCCGGCACGCAAGCCATTGCCGTGTGGAACCGCCATGCCGACAAAGCCCGCGATCTGGTTGCTCGCCATGCCGAAGTCGCACGCGAACAGGACGTGGCGCTCACAGCCGTGAGCACTCCATCGCCGGAATTCGATCTCGTCATCAACGCCACCGCCTCCAGTCTGGGTGGCGCCACGCTGGAACTGCCGCCCGGGGTGCTGCGCCCCGGCATGTTGGCCTACGACCTGATGTATGCCGCGCAGGCCACGGCCTTCGTTGCCCAGGCCCGCAAGGCCGGCGCCGA
Organism: Thiomonas sp.; assembly: GCA_027443745.1. Next base: position 8,361 of record DAIAZB010000471.1, read on the forward strand.
TGCCCATGATGGCCTGGGCATGCTGGTGGAACAGGCGGCCGAGAGCTTCCGGCTCTGGCACGGGGTGCGCCCCGATACCGCACCGGTTCTGGCCTCACTGCTGGCCGAGTTGCACGGGCCTGCGCTGTAAGCGCCCTGCCTCCTCGACAACCCCGACTTCTCGCAACCACGCTCCTGTCCTGCCATGGCCGCGTCACGCCAACACTCCAGCTTGCGCTCCATCCTGTGGCTGTGTTTCTGGGCCGTCATCGTTCTGCAAGGTTATTTCGCCCTGCGCATCGCCCTGTGGACGGTGATCCCGCCATCCAGCACAGCCTTCATGCGTGCGGCGCAGTTGCGCATTCTCAAGGGCGATCCGGGCGCGTCGCCCATATCGTTTAGGGGTCAGGATCGACAGAGCGCGGCCGAGCATTGGCTCCGTGCGCCTTGGCTGCACGACTGGGTGCCCTACGACCGCATCAGCCCCTGGCTCAAGCGCTCGGCCGTGGCCTCGGAAGACGCCACATTCTTGACCAACGACGGTGTCGACTGGACTGCCATCCAGCAAGCCTGGCAGAAAAATCACAGCCGCCGCGATGAGCGTCTGCACCGCATCATCGGCGGTTCGACCATCACCCAGCAACTGGCGAAGAACCTGTTTCTCTCACCGCAGCGCAGTTATCTGCGCAAGGCGCAGGAGTTGGTCATCGCCTACATGCTCGAAGGCATCCTGGGCAAGCGCCGCATCCTTGAGATCTACCTCAACAGCGTGGAATGGGGCGAGGGCATTTATGGCGCCGAGGCGGCCGCGCAGCATTATTTCCATGTGTCGGCGGCGCGCCTCTCACCATGGCAGGCTGCGCGCCTGGCGGTGATGCTGCCGGCGCCGCGCTTTTTCCAGAACCACCTGTACGGCCCCTACATCAACGCCCGCACGGGGGTGATCGCCGCTCGCGCCTATCAGGTGCAAATTCCGCGCTGAGGCACGGGCAACGGTGCTCAGGCCTGGCCAAGCTGCGCAAAAGCGGCGTCGGCCGCGTCGAGCGTGGCGGCAATGACGTCGGGCCCATGCGCGGCAGACAGGAAGCCCGCCTCGTACATGCTGGGGGCGAGATAGACCCCGCGGTCGAGCATGGCGTGGAAAAAACGCTTGAAAATTTCGACATCGGCGTTGGCAACGTCGGGGTAGTTGCGCGGCAAGCTGTCGGTGAAATAAAAGCCGAACATGCCGCCCTCACTGTCCGTGCGCAAGGTGACGCCATGGCGCGCCGCCGCGGCATCCAGCCCCTGCATCAGTTGTCGGGTGGCCGCGGCGAGGCGGTCGTAGAAGCCTGGACGCTGGACGATGCGCAACTGCGCCATCCCGGCGGCCACAGCCACCGGGTTGCCTGACAGCGTGCCAGCCTGGTAGACATTGCCCAGCGGCGACAGCTTGTGCATCACATCGGCTCGGCCGCCAAAAGCCGCCAGCGGCATGCCGCCGCCGATCACCTTGCCCATCACCACCAGATCAGGCCGGATGCCGTACACCTGCTGGGCACCGCCCAACGCAACGCGAAAGCCGGTCATCACCTCGTCCCACACCAGCAGCGCGCCATGCTCGGTGCACAGTTCCCGCAGGCGGCGGTGCCAGGCGGCATCGCCGCGGATGAAGTTCATGTTGCCGGCAATGGGCTCGACCATAACGCAGGAAATCTCGGGCCCGCGCACTGCGAACAAGGCTTCGATCTGCGCAATGTTGTTGAACTCCAGCACCAGGGTGTGCTTGGCCAGATCGGCCGGCACCCCGCCGGAACTCGGGTTGCCGAACGTGAGCAGGCCTGAACCGGCCTTCACCAGCAGGCTGTCGGCGTGGCCGTGGTAGCAACCCTCGAATTTGACGATGGCGTCGCGCCCGGTGAAACCCCGTGCCAGACGGATGGCGCTCATCCCGGCCTCGGTGCCGCTGGAGACCAGGCGCACCATGTCCACGGCCGGCATGAGCTTGCAAATCGCCTCGGCCATCTCGATTTCGTCAGCCGTTGGCGCGCCGAAGCTTAACGAGCGGGTAGCGGCGCGCTGGACGGCCTCGATCACTTCGGGATGGGCATGGCCGGCGATCATCGGCCCCCAAGAGCCGATGTAGTCGATGAAACGCGTGCCCTCGGCGTCGATCATGTAGGCGCCTTCGGCGCGGTCGATGAAGCGCGGCACGCCACCCACTTGGCGAAAGGCGCGCACGGGGGAGTTCACCCCGCCTGGAATGGTGCGCTGAGCGCGGTCAAAAAGTTGGGGGTTGCTGGGCATGGCGACGGCAAGAACATGCCGCCCGGGCTGGACGGCTGATTGGGAGAGCGAGGATGACGCAGGAGGCCTGCTGCTTACTGCAGACCCACCGGAGAGATGGAGTCGTCGTCATCGGGGCTGGTCTGGGCCCAGAAGAAACGGTCGGGAACGAGATGCCCCATGCCCGGGCGGTAGGCAAAATCCAGGCTCTGGTCGAGAAACTCCAGCCCTTCATGCACCGCCCGGTCGAGCTTGGCGCCAGTGCCCAGCAACGCGGCCACGGCGGCCGAAAGCGTATCGCCGGCACCGGAAAAACCCGCATCGAACATCTCGAAGCGCTCGCGCAGCAATTGGCGGCGCGGGCTGAGGAGCAGGTTCTCCACATGGTTTTCAGGCACCAGAATCCCGGTCACCAGCAGGTATTGCACACCCATGCCCTGGGCTTGATGCATCAGCGCCTCGGGCGTGGGCGGATCTTCGCGCTCGACGTCGGGAAACAGGAACTGGGTGAGGGCCGTGACATTGCCGCACAACACACGGGTCTGCGGCAGCACCAGCTCATGCATGGCCTTGATGTATTCCTCAGTCTGGCTTTCGTCGAATGCCTGCAGGTTGCCGACATAGGTGACCAGCGGCACCTGGGAGTAATCGGCCAAGAGCTCGGCCACGGCGCTGACCACTTCGACACTGCCGAGGAAACCCACTTTCCAGGAGGCCAGTTCCACGTCTTCCAGGACGGCACGCGCCTGTTCGATCACTGCGTCGGCCTCGATCTCGACGATATCGAAAATCTCGGCCGTGTCGCGCACCCAGATCGACGTCGTGACCGGCAAGGCGTGGCAGCCGACGGCGGCGCAAACCGCCTGGTCCGCAGCCAGCCCTGCCGCGCCACTGGGGTCGGCGGCGTTGAAAGCCATCACGGCTGGGGGAGATTCTGGTGCTTCGGTCGGATTGGGCATGATGGGTTCGGGTGATGAAACAAATCGGGGCGGCCAAACCCACAGCCGCGCTTGGTATGCAAGACACCACAGCCCTGCACAACCTCTCCATAGAATGATTGAATCTTATGCCAGAGGGCGATACGCTGTGACACAACCTGACTGCAAAACCTGGATGTGCTTGATCTGCGGCTTTATTTATAACGAAGAAGTGGGCCATCCAGAAAGTGGCCTGGCCGCTGGCACACGCTGGACAGACATTCCGATGAACTGGACTTGTCCTGAGTGCGGGGCACGCAAGGATGATTTTGAAATGGTGCAGATCTAACTTCCGATCCCAAGCAGCTTTGCGTCTTGACCCCTGCGCGCAGGTTCCTGTGCTTGTTCATCACCGCATATTTTCTGGAGACCCTGCTTGAGCACGGCCAATGGTTCATTCAAGGTGTTGGTGGTCGACGACAGCAACACCATTCGTCGCAGCGCGGAAATTTTCCTGAAACAGGCTGGCTACCAGGTGCTGCTGTCAGAAGATGGGTTCGACGCCCTGTCAAAAGTCAACGACACCTTGCCGGACTTGATTTTCTGCGACATCCTGATGCCGCGCCTCGACGGTTATCAGACCGTGGCCATCATCAAGCGCAGCCCTCGTCATGCCGGCATCCCCGTGATCATGCTGTCGTCGAAGGACGGGGTGTTCGACAAGGCACGCGGCAAGATGGTGGGCGCAGAGGCCTACCTCACCAAACCCTTCACCAAAGACCAACTGCTCCAGGCGGTCGATCAATATCGCAACACTCCCTCTGGCGCCAGCGCCGCACACCCATGAGCATCCAAAAAATTCTGGTCGTCGACGACTCCCGCACCGAGCTCTACTTTCTTTCCGATTTGCTGAGCAAAAATGGGTACACCGTGAGTACCGCCGAAAACGGCGAGCAGGCCATGAGCGCGATGGCAGCGGACAAGCCCGATCTGATTCTGATGGATGTGGTGATGCCAGGCCAGAACGGCTTTCAGCTCACTCGCCAAATCACTCGCAACCCGGCGTACAGCGATGTTCCTGTGATCATCTGCACCAGCAAAAATCAGGAGACCGACAAGCTCTGGGCCATGCGCCAGGGCGCTCGCGACTTCGTCACCAAGCCCGTGGATCCGCATGATCTGTTGAGCAAGATCATGGCGCTGTCCTGAGCCGCGCCATCGCACACCCTTGCCCCTCAGTCCAAAACATGGCACGCAGCAGCCTGATTGAATTCCAGAGCCAGCTCGCATCGCGTCTGCAGGCGGCGCAGTTGACACAGAGCGAGTCACGCTGGCTGGCCGTGGTCGCTGGCCAGCATCGCATCTTGTTGCCTTTGGTGCAAGCGGGCGAGATCTCGGCTTACGAGTCGCCCATGCCCCTACCACATGGACGGGCCTGGTTCGCCGGCCTGGTCAATTTGCGCGGCGTGTTGAGCGGCGTCATCGACCTCGCGGCTTTCTTGGATGCACGCCCCGCCAGCAGCGCTCGCAGCAATGCCCAAAGCCGGTACATCCAGTTCGCTCCGCAACTGGAAATCAACGCCGTGCTGCTGGTCGATCAGCTTGCCGGCCTGCGCACACCCGGACAATTTGTCAAGGACGAGCACGCCCCCCCTGCGACTGAACCTTGGCTCGGCCCAGGACTGCTCGACACTTCGGGGTTGACCTGGCGCGAACTCAACCTGGCCTTGTTGGCTGATGACCCCGAATTTCTTGCCGTCGTCTAGTGCGAGCGGTTGCCCATCCCACTGAGGCACCAACCGCCACTGACACTGCCTGACTGCCCTCCCTGCTCATATTCCACACCAGACGTCACGCCGGAGTTCCCATGGCCCTGTTTCCCCAGTTCGGTTCCAAAAACCCCCTCGAGGTTCCCACGGCCATCGCCGAATCCAGCGTCTCTGTCTCATCGACCGTCCAAATGGACCAGGACTCGCAGGAACAGCGCCCACAGCAAGAAGCGCGCAACGCGCTCCCCTTGATCGGCCACCTGCCCTTGCCCCAGCAGCAGCGCGTGCTGGTTCTGCTACTTATCGTCGCTGTGATCCTCATCGCGCTGGGTTTGACCGTGACGCTGCGCGTAGCAGCCAGTTCTGCCAAGTTACTGGACACCACCGGCGACGCCATGATGCAGTCGCAGCTTGTTGCCAAGTCCATCAGTGCCTCTTTGCTGGGCTCGGAGAGCTCATTCGGTGAGCTCAAAACGGGCGCCAATGCCCTGAACCACGATTTTCAAACGCTGAGCGGTGGCAACGCGGCGGCCAATTCCGATCTGGCCACGATTCAACCCCTGGTCGACGGGATGGTGAAGAACGCGCTGTCTGTAGCCGATCTCGAGCCGGTACTGACACAAACGAACAAGTCCTTGCGTACGGTGAACCGGCAATCCGACAGCCTGCTTGAGACAACCGAGACGATCTCATCGCTGATGCTGCAGGAAAACGCGCCTGCAGCCAACATCGCCGCGGCCACGCAGCTCAACATGCTGACCCAGCGCATCGGCAAGTCGGCAAACGAGTTTCTGTCTTTCGAAGGCGTCAGCCCCGAGGCTGTCTTTGCTCTCGGCAAGGATCTGAACACCTTCAATGACTTGTCCAAGGGACTGCTTGATGGCGACCCGAATCTCCAGCTGACCGCAGCCAAAAGCCCGCAACTGCGCGCACAGTTGCAAAACCTGGTGAAAAGTTTCAGTGAAACCCGCCAGCTCACCACCGGGATTCTGTCCAATCTGCAGGGCCTGAGCAGCGCGCGCGCTGCGCAAGCATCGGTGGTGAAGGATTCCGTGCCATTGCTGGCCAAGCTGCAGGCGTTGCAGGGCAATTTCGCGTCACACGCCGGCGTGAGCACGCCCGCGCTGTTATTCCTGATCGCCATGGGGGCGCTGGCGTTGCTGACACTGGCTGGTTTAGCCAGGCTGTACGTGCAGGAAACGCGCCAGCGTGCGGATCAGTCCGAGATGCAACGTCATCTTGCCGAACGCCAGGAACTCGATGCCCGCCGAACCAACGAGGCCAACCAGTCGGCTATTTTGCGATTGATGAATGAGTTGCAGAACGTTGCCGAGGGCGACCTGACCCAACAGGCCACGGTGACCGAGGACATCACCGGAGCCATTGCCGACTCGGTGAACTACACCGTGGAGGAGTTGCGCAATCTGGTGTCGCAAGTGCAATCCACCGCCGACCAGGTGAGCTACGCTTCCTCGAAGGCACAAACCACGTCCGGCAACCTGCTCAAGTCATCCGAGCAGCAACTGGTGGAAATTCGTGAAACCGGCCAGTCGGTGCTGGAAATGGCCGAACGCATCAATGCGGTCTCGGCTCAAGCCCAACAGTCATCCGACGTGGCTCGTCAGTCACTCTCGGCCGCCGAACAGGGGCTGCAGGCGGTGCGCAATTCGATCGACGGCATGAACGCCATCCGCACCCAGATCCAGGACACCTCCAAACGCATCAAGCGCCTGGGCGAATCCTCACAGGAAATCGGCGAAATCACCGAGTTGATTTCCGACCTGACGGAGCAGACCAACGTCCTGGCGCTGAATGCCGCCATTCAAGCCGCTTCAGCGGGTGATGCCGGCCGCGGTTTCTCAGTCGTGGCCGAGGAAGTGCAGCGCCTCGCCGAGCGCTCCGCCGAAGCCGCGAAACAGATCTCGGCGCTGGTGCGGGCGATTCAGACCGACACGCAAGACGCCGTTGCCGCCATGGAAAGAAGCACGCAAGGCGTGGTGGAAGGCGCCAAGCTTTCGGACAACGCCGGCACGGCGCTGACCGAAATCGACCGCGTGTCGCGCCAGCTTGCCGAGCTGATTCAGCGCATTTCCGAGCAGACCTTCACCGAAGCGCAGTCGGCCAACAAGGTTGCGGGCAACATCCAGCACATCTTCGCCGTGACCGAGCAGACCAGCCAGGGCACGCGCTCCACTGCCGACCTGGTCGGTGAACTGGCACGCGTGGCCGAGGCGCTGCGCGAATCCGTTTCGCGTTTCAAGATCGCCTGATGCGTCACCTTCCGGGCACCCATTCCGACCCGTCCAACGATCTCCTTCCTGCGCGCCCCAAGGCATGAACCTCGCTGTCTCGACACCGCTTTCCACCACGCAGCTGGATCCCGGACCGCTGGTCTGGGTGATCGAGCAAGTGCGCGAGAACCTGCTCGCCGCGCAAGCCGCATTGCGCAAGCAAATGCAATGGCGCAGTCCGGCACAGGGTGACGACGCCCAGCCCGCGGCGGGTTATCTGCTGCAGGCGCGCCACCAGGTGCATCAGGCCGCCGGGGCCATCGATCTGCTCGGCTACTTCTCGGCAGCGCGGCTAGCCCTGGCGACGGAACGGGTGCTCGCACGGTTCATCGAGCAACCGGCCGGATTCGACACCTCGGCCCAGAGCACGCTCGAATCCGGCTTGTACGCCCTTCTCGATTACCTCGAGGCTCAGCGCAGCGGCAGGCAAGAGCCTGCGCTCAAGTTGTTCAAACAGTACCACGCCCTGACGGAACTGGCGGGTGGCGAGATTGCCCATCCGGCCGATCTTTGGGACATCGACTGGACCTGGCCCGATCTGCCAGACGATGCGGCAGCGAGCCCCAGACTGCACCCTGAAGACCGTGGCAACTATGAGCGCGCCCTGCTCGACCTGCTGCGCCAGCGCGACCTGCCCCTGACGGGACGCGCGCTGCAATCCGTGGCGCAACGCGCTACGGCAAGTGCCAGTGGACACGAACGTGTCCTGTGGTGGCTGGCTGACGGCTTTTTCGAAGCTTTGGCCCTGGGCCTGCTGCCTGTGGACCTGTATGCCAAGCGCTTGTGCAACCGGCTCAACCTGCAGCTCAAGAGTGTCATGGCCGGGCAACAGCAACCCTCCAGGCGCCTCGCCCATGAACTGCTTTTTTTCTGCAGTCAGGCCCTGGCGAAGGCACATGCGCAAGGCATGCAAGTCGAAACACTGGGCGCGATTCAAACCCGCATGCATCTCCCTGTTGCGGTTGTCGTGGATTACCAGCACACTTACTTCGGTCTGCTCGATCCGTCACTCATCCAACAGGTGCGCAAGCGCATCGGCCTGGTCAAGGAGGGCTGGTCGCAACTCGGTAACGACGATTTCACCCGTGTTGGCAAGTTGGTGGAAGGCACCCATTTGCTCGGACAGGCACTCCGCGAGATCTCCCCGGGTGCCGAATCCCTCACCGCAGCCATCGAGCACATGGTGCGAGCCGTCTCTGAGCGGCGTGACCTGTTGACCCCGGAGCGCGTGCTCGAGGTGGCTACGGCCCTGCTGTTCCTGGAAGCATCGTTCGACCATTTCCAGGCCGACGATGCGGAATTCCTGCTGCGCGCCAGTGAGCTTGCCCGCCGACTCGACCGTAGTGCCGAAGGCGTGGCCGCCGGCACGTTTGCACCGTGGATGGAAGAGCTCTACCGCAAGTCGTCTGAGAGCCAGACGATGGGAACGGTGGTGCAGGAGTTACGCCACGACATGAGTACTGTCGAGCGCTTGCTCGACGCCTATTTCCGCGATCCGGCCACCCTGTCGGAACTCACGCCGGTGCCCAAGCTTCTGGCGGAAATGCGGGGGGTGCTGTCAGTCCTCGGCATGGACGTTGCAGCCCAGGCACTGGGGCATATTCGCCAGACGGTTGAACACCTCCTGCTCAGCCCTCCTGACGAGCACCAGGCGCGTGAACCACGAGGCTTGTTCGATCGCCTCGCCGGGAACATCGGCACCCTGGGTTTTCTGATCGACATGCTGGTGTACCAACCCGAACTGGCGAAATCGCTGTTCGGTTTCGACACACAAAGCGGCGAATTGCGCGCTATCGTTCCCAGCACGCCGCACACAGCACCACCCAGTATCCATCAGGATCTGCAACACCAGGCGACGCAACTTGCCGACGCCCTTGACCAGGGGCTCGACCCTGTCCAAGCTGCCGGCCAGTTCGAGCGCCTGCGCATGGAGGCCGCACTGGCGCAGGAAAGCACTTTGTCGGCCAAGCTCGTGCAGGCACGCGAATTGCTTGGCGCAGGGCAGGATGTCTCGGCCGCAGCAGAGTTGCTGCGCAGCCCACGGGCGCAAGACGCCGATGCCGCAGCCCCCGCTCGACTGGCTGCGCCGGTTGCAGCGGCCGCTGCCGCCACCGCTGCGGCCGACACCCCGGTCGCACCAAGCTTCGACGCGCCCACAGAGCCGGGCGGGACAGACGAGGAGGATGACCTGCTCGACATCTTTCTCGAAGAGGCTGATGAGGTCATCGCCGCGGGCCAGATCGGCGTGGCCCAGCTCTCCACCAACCCATCCGACGACAGCACGCTCACCGCCGTGCGCCGAGCCTTCCACACACTCAAGGGCAGCTCGCGCATGGTTGCGCTCACGGACTTCGGTGAAGCCGCGTGGGCGCTGGAACAGGTTTTCAATCAACTGCTGGCCGAGCAAAGGCCCATCACGCCTCCCGCGCTGCAACTCGCACAGCACACCTTGGCCGAGCTCGATGCTTGGACCCGTGCCCTGCGCATGGGCACGGCGGCCCAGCATTCGAGCGACGCCATCTGCGCCGCGGCGCGTCGTCTGCGCGGTCTGCCCGCGGAAGACATCGCCGCTGCAGCACGACCGGCAGCGCCGGCCGCCAGCGTTGCAAGCGCGGTGGCATCTCAGACACAAGCCCTCGAGAGCGAATTTCCAGATCCCGACTTTGTCGACACGTGGTCGACAGGGCTGCCTCCCGTTGTCGAAGAGGATGACGCTGCCGAAAACCTGGTTGCGGCTCGGGCGCCGATACCCGCCACCGAGGCGAATGGCGTCGACGCAGAGCCCGCAAGCTTCGAGCTGACGCCATGGACCGCATCCGACCAGCCGGAGCAGCCAACCGTCGACATTGCCCTACAGCTGCAACCCCCTGACTTCCCGGCTCTCGATCTGCATCTGCCTGACGTCGCATTGCTCGATCTTGACTTCACGCCCAAGGCTGCCGAAGCCCCGGCGTCTGCGGATCCTGCCGCCGACGATGTGCCTGCGAGCAGCACGCCTGCAGATGAGACCTCTGGCATGGTCGACATGCAAGAACTCGATGCGCAGGCCTTCGACCGGCTATTCCCTGACGCGCCCGGCTTCGATGCCCAGCCCTCGACCTTCGCCTCGCAGGGGGCGCATACACCCCTGGATCTGGGCGCATCGCAAGCATCGACCTTCATCCATCGGCCTGACGCAGCAGGCGAAGCCGTCGACATGTCCGGCGCCGACGACGAGGAGCCGCACGACACGGAGCAGACCGCGCTCCACACGGCGCAGCCGGTGACACCGCTGCATGCCCACCCTGCCACGGATGCGCCGCTGGCGCAGGTCTACACGCTCGATGTCCATCGCCCCGCCCTACAGACTCCCGACGAAAACATCAAGGTCGTCGGCGAGCTGCGCATCCCCATCCCGCTCTACACCATCTATTTGAACGAGGCCGACGAACTGGTCCGTCGACTCGGTGCCGACATTGCCGCGTGGTCATTGCAGCCATCCAATCCGGTGGCCGAGGAAGTCACCGCCCTTGCCCACCAACTGCGTGGCAG
>DAIAZB010000472.1 GCA_027443745.1 Thiomonas sp.
GGGCGGCATGCGCATGGGGAGGAAGCGTGGACGGCGCCAGTTCCGCGTGCTCGGGCCGGATGGTGTGGGCGACGATGTCGGCGCCACGGTTGCGCGCGGCGCAAATCTGCAAGCGCAGGCCGGGTTCGAGCCGCGACGCGCGGGCGGCATCCACCAGCGCACGCGCCTGCGTCAAGCCCTCAGCCAAGGCGAAGCCCGTCGGCCCCCACGAGGTTTGGCCGACGGCGGCGGCGCCGGCGCGGCGAAACACCTGCAGCACGCGCGCCACCCGGGTGCTGGCGTAGCGCCCGCCCTGGGCCGCAGCGAAATGGTCGCCGACGCAGTCTTGAAGCGTGGTGACCGCCCGACCGAAACCGTCGATGTCCCCTTCGGCCAATGCCGGCAGCAACTGCATCAACACCAGCCGGCACAACTGCGCGGCCTGGTCCTCGGGAAAGCAGGGCAGGCGCGCGAAGGCCTGGCGTTCGGCCGGGCCGCTCAGGCCTTGGTGGTGGTCGTCGAACACCAGCACCCAGCGCCAGTCCTGCGGAAACGGCAAGCGGGCGATGACGCTGGGCGGGCGCGAGTCGGCCTCGGCATGGCCGCCGTCGACCACAAAACCACCCTGCTCGAAGGTGCCCAGGCCAATGCCCGAACGCCGGCCCCGGTCGAGCACGGCGGCCATGCTCCGCCCCGGCCAGCGCAAGCCCTGCAGCCGCGCCACGGCACTGCCCACGGCCAGCGCAAGCTGGGTTCCGGACCCCAGGCCGGCATGCTCGGGCAGGGCCTGACTCAGTTCGATGGCGACGCCATGCCGCGCGCCTTCGCGCCGGCCCAGGGACTGCTCCAGATGGGCCAGCGCCAGACGCGCGTAGGCCACGGCGCGTTCGGCGCGCGGGCCGCTGGCGCTGGTCTCGTCCGCGGGTCGGGCCAGCACGCGCGTGCTCAGGCCGTCGAGCGCGACACCCAGACTGCCGAAACGGCGGCCCAGACCCCCGTGAAGGTCGAAGAAACCCAGGTGCAAGCGGGCATGCGCCTGCACCTCCACCCGCTGGGAAAGGGGTTCGCGCAGGAATTCCAGGGAGTCGTGCATGGCGTGTCGTGGCCTTGTTGTGAACCCCTTGGAAGCAAAGGACATGCCATCGGCGCAAGGCCTTCACAATCAAGCGCCTAGGACGTTTTCAGACGCATCAGACGGTCTCAAACGTGACACTCTGTCACGGCCACGCGCACAGCCGTGGGACACCAAGCCCCAGCGCGCTCAACCACCCAAACGCCCGAAGCACTTGATTTTTCAGGCTTGCGCACCGCCGCCGGGTCTGGCACGGAATCTGCACGACGACGAGCAGCCACCTGACCGGCCCGCGCCGGCGGACCTGGTGTTTCCTGCCAACCCGACGCTGCACCTCGACCCCCGACGCCTCGCTCCCGACCATGCCCGTTTCCTCTGTGACCTGTCCGTTCTGCGGCCTGCTCTGCGATGACCTCGTGGTGGGTCTGCGCGACGGCCGTGCGCGGGTCGAGGCAGCGGGTTGCGCCCGCGCCGTGGCCCTGTTCCCTGCCCCGCCGCAGGGCCAGGCGCGCATCGACGGCCGCCCCGCCACCTGGCCGCAAGCCGCGCGCGCCGCCGCCACCCTGCTGGCGCAGGCCCGGCAGCCGCTGATCGCCGGACTGGGCTGCGACATCGCCGGGCAGCGCGCCGCGGTAATGCTGGCCGAGCGCGTGGACGCGGCGCTGGACCCGATGGACAGCCGCGCGCAGCAGCGCAACCCGTTCCCCTTTCAGGACAGCGGCTGGATCTCCACCACCTTGTCGGAATTGCGCAACCGCGCCGACGTGGTGGTGTTCGCGGGCACGCTGGGGGCCGGCCAGCCGCGCCTGGTCGAGCGCTGCCTGGCCCCCACGCTGTCCTCCCCGTTTGGCGAACTGCACCGGCGGATCATCGCCATCGGTTCTGCTCTCCTCCGGCCTGCGGCATGGCCCGCCGGTGCAGACCTCGCCAACATCATCAACCTGCCCAACGAACGTCTGGCGGAGGTGTTCGGTCTGCTGCGCGCGCGCCTCGCGGGGCGGCGGCTGGACGCCGCGGCGCTGCACGGTATCGCGCTCGAGCGCTTCGACGCCCTGTTGGAAACGATGCAGTCCGCGCGCTATGGCGTGCTCATCTGGAACGCCGCCGAGCTGGACTTCCCGCATGCCGACCTGGCGGTGCGCGCCATGGCGGAACTGGTGCGCGAACTCAACACCCACACGCGCTGGTCGGTGCTGCCGCTGGGTGGAGGCGACGGCGGCACCAGCGCCGCCCAGGTCTGCACCTGGCTGGCTGGCTACCCACCGCGCCTGCGCTTCGTCAACGGCATGGCGCAGAGCGACCCTTTGCAACGCGGTGCCGATGCGCTGCTGGCCGCCAACGGGGCCGACGCGCTGTTGTGGATCAGCGCCTTCGATCCGGCGCGCGCGCCACCGCCGGCACGCTGCCCGCGCATCGTGCTCGGCCGCGCCGACCTGCGCCTCGACCCCGCGCCGGACGTGTTCATCCCGGTGGCCGTGCCCGGGGTGCAGGCCCCTGGCATGCTCAGCCGCATGGACCAGGTGGTCACGCTGCCGCTGATGGCCCCGGCC
>DAIAZB010000473.1 GCA_027443745.1 Thiomonas sp.
CCCCCGTTTCATTGTTGGCGCCCATTACACTGACCAGCGCCACGTCCGTGTCGATCAACGCATGCGCGGCCCGCAGATCGAGGCGGCCTTCACTGTCCACCGGGATCAGGTCGACGGGGCATCCGCTGTCGCGCACACGCGTGGCCAACGCCATCATGGATGGGTGTTCAACGGCGGACAGCACCAGCCTGCGGCGCCCGCAATGGGCCCCGCGGCGGCGCGCATTGCGGGCACCGAGCACGGCCATGTGATTGGCCTCCGTGGCGCCGCTGGTGAACACCAGTTCAGTGGGGCCGCAATCCAGAAAACGTGCAATCCGAGTCCGCGTGTCCGCCAGCACCCGCCGAGCCGCCTGGCCTGGGCCGTGAGCGGACGAGGGGTTGGCCCAGACGCGTTCGAGCACATCGCGCATCTCCTGGAGAACTTCGGCTGCCACCGGGGTGGTTGCGTTGTGGTCAAGATAGATCATGGGCATCATGCGTCTGGTGTCTGGCCGATCCTCGGGCGCTTGTGCAACTCTCGCAGGTTCAGGTCTGGGACGCGCAAAGCGCTGCGGCACCCCCGCTCGCCGAGCGGGGGTGCCCACGCACCTGAACGTGAGGCAGACCAGAATTGAATCGTTGACTGAGTCGTCCGCCAGGGCCTCACGCGTCACCATGTGGCCCTTCCTTCTGGACTTGTGCCACCAACCAGTCCAGTAGTTTGCGGGCTGTGTCGAGGTCGCCGGGATTGGCGTGGACCTGGGCGTGCCACTGGGCGGCGGGGCTGGTGTGGAGGCCGCGCCTGCGTAAGAAGTCCGCCACCGAGTGGGGTGCCAACAATTGTCCCTGCGCTTCGCCGCGCATCCGGAGCCAGGAATAGGCCAGGGCGCCCAGATAGGTCCGGATTCTGAACGGGTTTGCTGGCGCTTGGACGGCGGCGCGCCATGCCACGATTTGATCCGGCGGCATGGGCTTGGCCAAGCCAAAGCCCTGCCCATATTGCGCACCCAGGAGTAACGCCGCTTCGATCATTCCGGCATCCTCCAATCCCTCGACGACCACATCGCGGCGAAGATCGCGCCCCATCTGGATGATGGTGACCATGATGCCCAAAGTCTCAAGGGGGTTTTGACGGATGCGCGTGAGAAGTGCCTGATCGATCTTGATGATGTCGAACGACACGCTCGTCAGGCGCAGCAAGCTGCTGTAGCCGGAGCCCAGGTCATCCATGGCGAGTTTGCAGCCGAGGTGCTTGATCTGGGAGAGGGCTGCATCCTGCGCCCCGCTCTCCAGAGCTTGCGTCTCCAGCAATTCCAGGGTCAGCCGCTCCGCCCCGATGTTGTGCCGGCGAAGGATGTCCTCGACCCACACCGCACATTCGGCGTCGCGCAGCACGCTGGGTGGCATGTTGACCGCCAACCCGATGCGCAGACCTTGTGCATCCCACCGAGTGAGCTGCGCAAGCGCCATGTCCAGCCCCATGCGGAAGAGGAGGCTCAACTCGGTCTCCCCCAGAAGCGGAAGGAACACACCAGGAGCAATGATCGATCTGTCAGGCAGTTCGAGGCGAGCCAGTGCCTCGACCTTGATCAGCTGGCTGCTGCGCAAATCAACGATGGGCTGCATGAACATACGCAAGCCGCCCGAAAAAAGCTGTTGCCGCAAGACCTCGGCACGTTCCTGTGTCACGACTGCCACGGGCGCGCTGCAGCGCAACCCCACCTGTTCCCAGCGCTGCTGGATTCCCCGTGCGATTTGCCGCATCACCGCCGATTCGAACTGACCGGGATAGGCGCCGTAGAGTGCAAGCACGGCGACAACATGGTCCGATGCGTCGTTCAGCGGAATGGCGAGCACCGATCGCAGGCCAAACGCCTGCGCCGATTCACGCCAGAAGTCATGGCTGGGGTCGCGTATGTAAGACGCCAGGCTAACGATCTCACCGCGCCGCCAGGCTTGGGCGATGACGTTGGTGCTGCGCGGGTCAGCCGTGTCGTGGATCACGATCTGGGACTCGCTGGCGCGAAGGACCGCTGCGATGTCCTCACCTCGCGAGCCGGCGCAGTTCTCGACTGAGAGTGCCCCGAGCGTGTCCGGGCGCATCAGCAGTGCCCCAAGAATGCCGGGGAGTTGGGCGAGGGCCGCAAGCTCCAGGGGACGAACATCCGCGAGTAACCGCCCACTCCTCGGGAGCGGGGTCGCCAGGATGCCCAAATAGGCACCGATGGTCGCGTCACCAATCTGCAATTGCGTTTGAATGTCGTCTTGAAGGCGTCTTTCGGCAACCAGCAAAATCCGGTAGCGTTCCAGCGCTGGCAAAAAAACTTTGTTCAGGTGTTCCGTCAGCAGTCTTCGGTACAAAGCCATGGAATGGACCAGCAACGCGCTGCTGACGCCAACCAGCGCGTGGGCGCGGCCCAGACGTTCCGCTGCCTGTTGCACGTCCACCAAGGTCGTGGCAGGTGCGAGCACCAGGCGAAGGTGATTCGCATGCCGTTGTTTGAGCGCTGCCAAGCCCGTGCTGCCGAGGTTCGCCAGAATGGCCTTCGAATGGGGCTCTCGACCCAGGTCGGCGTAGAACGCATCGATAAAATGTTCTGAAACATGGGCGACATGCGCACTGGATTTGTCCAAGAGGACGGCAGCATCCCGGCCGTAAGGATCGAACCCTGTTTCGCGCTCCGGCGCGGTTGAACTCACGCTGGACAGACGCCACCAGGGTGTGCCGTCTTGCTTGTGCGTCTTGGCCTGGTACATCGCGGCATCGGCCAGACGCATCAGCGCATCGCCATTCTGGGCGTCGGCCGGGAACAGTGCCAGGCCCATGCTCAGGCCGACCGTTGCCGTCTGTCCCTCGGCAACATTCACCGAGGTTTCCACCGCGTGATGCAGACGCTCGGCAACCCGGGCAAGTTGGGCTGTCGTCTGGTATGCGTCCAGATCTTCGATCACGACGATGAATTCATCACCTCCAAATCTGGCGAGTTCATCCGACCCGCGCAACTCGGCTCGTAGTCGTTTGGCCAGTTCCTGGAGAAGCGCGTCACCGGCCTCATGTCCCCAGGTGTCATTGACAGGCTTGAAGTCGTCCAGATCGATCATGCCCACAGCCATGGCGGTGCCGTTGCGTTGCGCACGTGCGAGGGCCTTGGGTAGATGCGTTTCCAGCGACCTTCGGTTGGGCAGCCCAGTGAGCGTGTCGTGCAGCGCCTCGTGCTCGATTTGCGCCTGCAGCCGATCCCGTGCGGTCACGTCGACGACGGTCCAGACGGCGAGGGCCTGTTTAACGTCCTGGACTAGACCGCCCGACAGGTCGCATGTGATGAGGTTCCCGTCAAAGCGCCGCAGGCGTACGCTCGTCAGCTGGACGGAGCCTTTGGCGTACAGCTCCGGATACAAGGCCTTGATCCGCGCAAACTCGCTTTCATCGGGGTAGAGGATGCCGGTTGCCTGACCGATCAATGCCGTCTTGTCGGGGTACCCCAGCAGGGTTGCAAATCGCGAGTTGGTATCGACAATGCGGGGCCCCCGCGTCAGTGCAATGCCGGCAACCACGTTGTCCAGAAGCACCTCACGCAACAATGCAGCATGGCGTTCGCGCTGCGCAAGGTCGATGCGATCGAGGCCGCTGGAGACATCGGAGGCCAGCCGGTCGAGCAGGGGCTCGGTCCCGCTGCCGAAGAGCCCAGCGCGTGCGCTGTACATCGCAAAAACCCCCCAAATTCTGCCGCTGCGGCGGATGGGTAGAACGGCTATGGAGCGGATGTTGGAGGGGTTTACAGGTTCGGCGGGATCCGCGGATTGTGGCGAGCCAACCACTGGCATGCGCACGCTGCGCCCATCGCGCCAAGCGCGCTCGACGGCCTCCCGAGCCTCCGCCACATCGGGGTAACGGGCTCCCGTGAGTTCGTTCGGACGGCCCTGGGCCTTGCTCGATGAGGCAAGAACCTCGACGCTTTGCGCGTCCCCTGGCCGTCCGATCCAGGCGAATTTGAGGTTGGCCCGCTTGACGGTGGTCTGACAAAGGGCCGTGAGAAGGGACAAGTCGTCGTCGGCGCGTGCGATGGCCTGATTGACCTCCGCCAGCATGGCGTTGAATTCCGCCAGCTGGCGTTGGCGCCTGGCATCGCGTCCGCGTTGGCGAATCTGGCGAAGTACGCTCAGGCTGGCGAGGCCCAAAAGCAGGATGGTTCCCGCCTCGAAGATCCAGCGCATCAGCGCGCTCTGCCAATAGCGATGCCACACAAGCCCGGATGGCCAACTCGCCTCCACGATCAGCGGATAGCCGGGCACCGCGACTTCGACGGCAGCGGCGGCCGCCGTCTTTGGGGCGAAGTCTATCCGTCCCTGCTGCCAGACGCCCAGCACGCGATGGCTGCGCACATCCAGAGCGGAGAGTTCCCATGGGCTGTGGAGTACGGAAAATCCGAGCAGTCGATCCAGTCGATAGGGAGCGCTGACGACGTACCGGGTCTGGCCTTGCGCATCCTGTACCCGATACTTCATCGCCAGGACGTGCACGCCCGCGGGGCCGATGGCTTGGCTTGCCCCCAGCAGAAAATTAGGGTCGGATGCCAGCGGTGTGAGCGATTGTCTGTCGGGGGGTGTCACATGGCGATTGTGTTCGGTCGACCACAGGATGGCGCCATCGGGCGCCTCGAGATTGACGGCGTAAAGACCAGGATGCCATGCCATGAGGCGGCGCAGGGATTGCACCGCTCTGGGGTCCGGTGACGCTGGGTCGGCGTCGGGGCCGTGCAGGGCGACGGCGGCAAACTGCAGCTCGGTGAATCGGGTTTGAAGGCGCGTAGCGATGGCGTCCGCATCGGTGGATGCCTCGCGCCGGGCTTCTTGGGCGACACGGTCCTTGACCTGGTGGTATTGATTGCACTCGGCCCACAGTCCCCACCCCGTGACCAGCAGGACGGGCAGAATGAAGCTCAGACCCTGCGCGAGTAGCCGAAGGCGCAAGCGCATGGTCAGGTCTGCCGCGTATTGACTTTGGTCAACACAAGGAGCTGTGGCTCGCGAGGCGCGGGGGAATGCATGCGCCTGGACAACGCGATGCCGTGCTCACCGCGTTTGTGATGCGCCATCCCACATGAAGAGACCGGGCCATCGGTCGGTCTCCACAGGGTGCTCCCCGCGCAGACATCGCCGCCTTTCGCGCGAGGCTCGTGCGCTGGCAGCACGGAACCGTGCACAGGAGGAGCGTGGGCTTGCGCAGCGCTAAGCGGACGGTGGCTTGGCATGCCTGACGGGGCGAACGCAGCCGTGAACTAGAGCCAGGATGGCGAAACGGTAAGCAGGATCACGTGCCATGCGCTCCACGCGGTCGGCCGCTGCCGGCAATGATCGCGGCGTGCCACATTGCAGGATTTCCACAGTTGATAACAAGCGATCTTTAGCCCAGACCTGGACGTTGCCGCGAACGTCCCAATGGGCGCAGAAATCCGACATGTCGATGACCATGGCTACACCGGAATATTGGGGAGGTCGGCCGCAACGATGGCCACGAACTTGGCGACAGAGGCCGCAACCAGAGGCTGCAAGACCAAAGTCGAAGCGTATACGTCATCCTAAAGGATCTCCGGGGCGGAGCGGCCACTGCGGGTGGGGGCGCATGGCGATTTCATGATCCAGATCATGAAAAAACGTGGAATTGCTGCTTATGCGACGTATTGGCACAACCCTCGCAAGTCAACCTGCCGCTCAAGCCTGACCCAAACCAGCCAGCCTCCGCAACCCGGAGAAATTAAACGGCAACGCCCTGCAGACTGATCCACGACCACTTCACCCGACGCATCGCCAAGGGTTTGTTGTCCGCCACTTCGGTCATTGGGGTTGGCCAAGTTGAGCGGCAGGTGTCTGGCAGTAAAAAAACCTTGGAGACAATTCGGCGTCGAGCTGAGGTTGGGACGGAGCTTCGCTACAGGGCAAAACTCGAGTACGGTCGCTTGTGACCAGGCCGCGGAGCGGCCCAGGAGCACGAGCAATGAAGAAGAGCGAGTTCCCCGAAGAACATGTTGCATACGCCCTGCGGTTGGCAGAATCGGGTACGCCCGTGGGCGATGTATGCCGTCAAATGGGCATCAGCGAGGCGACCTTTTACGTCTCGAGGAAGAGATGCGCTGACCTCGGCGTTGCGGCTGTTGCTCCAGCTCACCGAAGAGAACGCACGGCTCAAGCGCATCGTGGCCGATCTCACGCTGGCCAAGCAGATTCTGCAGAAGGTCATCAAAAAAGATCTGATGCCAGCGCGGAGGAAGGCAATCGCATCGTGGATGCCCGAGCAATTCTAAGTCGGCACTGCGCGCTGGCGAAGATCATCCGTGCGAACTGCTACTACCGCAGCCGCGCAAAGGATCAGTGGGCGGTGAGGATGCGCATTCGCACGATCGCGAATGCACGGCCAAGGTCCGGCTACGAACGCATCACCGTGCTTCTGCATCGAGAGGGGTGTCGTCAGCATGGCGTCGGATGCCCTGGAGGTCGAGCGCAATCGCATTTAGGTTAAATTGGACAAGGATGACCGGATCAAGGTCAAGAAATCTCTGCGCTGGCTGACGCTCAAGCGCCCGAAGTCACTCAGCCCGACGGAGCTTCGCGCGCTCGACGCAGTGCGTGCGAGCTATCCCGCGCTTGCGCTGGCCTATGACTTCAAGGAGACCTTGCGGCCTCAAGTCTGAAATGCAACACCTTGCCATCCTGTAAGGTGCAGTGAATGACAAGAACGACGTACCGACAGCTTCAACCCGGCGAGCGCATGCGGATCGAGATCTGGAAATCCGAGAAGGTGAGCCTGCGGGCCATGGCCCGCAGGCTGAGCCGCGCGCCCTCGAGCTTGACGCGGGAGCTTGCCCGCAACGCCCAGGCAGACGCCGCCCGCTACGACGCCCTGGCTGCGCAGCGGTCGACGCGCCGCAGCCGGTCCGGCGGCAACGCTGGCGCCAGACAGCGTGCTGTGGGGTGCCGTGCGCGAGATGCTGGCATGGAAGTGGTCGCCCCAGGAGACCGCCGCTACGCTCAAGCGAACCTATCCCGCCGATCCCAGCCGACACGTGTCCCACGAGACGATCGACAACGCCATTACGCCCACCCGAAGGGCGAGTTGCGGCGCGAGCTCATCGCCTGCCTGCGCCAGGGGCGAGCCAAGCGCCTGCAGCGTTCGCGCGGCATCGACCGCCGAGGCCAGATCCCCGACATGGTCAGCATCCATTCATGCGCTCGAAGCTTCCTTCGGGGCTGGTGAGCTCGACATGATCCACGCGGTCTGCGCATCGGCGTAGCGCTGTGATGGTGCGGCCGAATAGGAAGCGCACGCCGTCGCGTTCGCAGTTCGCCGCGAGCGCGCGGGTGAAGGCGTTGGCATCGCCCGATTCGTCATCTGCGGTATAGGTTGCTCCGACGAGGCTTGCGCGCATTGGCGCCAGCGCCGGTTCGATGCGTACCGCCTCGGCAACATCAACCACCCGTCTCTCGCAGCCGAGCTCATGCATCTCACGCGTGCAGTGCGCTGCGACCTCGAGGGCTCGCGCGTCCCTATAGAGATGCAAGATACCCCGGCATTGTTTGTCGTATTGCAGGTCGCGACGATTGCGCAGTGCGCGTAGGGCCTCGCGGCTATACAGCCCCAGCTGAACGAGGTCACGCATATTGCGTGCCGTACGCCAAGGCAGGCATTCCTGTAGAAAGCGAAGGCTCCAGACCCATTGACGCGGGTCGGCGCGTAGGCGCAGACGCAGCGGTGCATTGTCGCGCCCCAACCAGGCAAGCAACTGCCGGGGCACACCGGGATTCGCCCAAGGCTCGGCGCCGCTAACCGAGATCTGTCCCCCATTGGCATAGCTGGTACGCGCCGCCACCTGGGCCTGGCGTTCGATCACGGTAACCTCGTGCCCCTGCTCGCGTAAAAAAACGCAGATGTGACGCCCACAACACCGGCGCCGAGCACGATGATCTTCATGGATACCCCTGACGCGGCAGTTTCCGCACCAAGGCGGCAGCTGGCGGACTCACGCGATTTAACCGGAGACTGATCACGCCAATCCATCGACGATGCCAACGATCGCCCGCCATTGCGGGGATTGGCCTGTCGGCCAGCTGCCGGGCTCAGGTGCGCCAGCTGGCCGCAATGGACATGGCGTTACCTTGCGAATAGGACGGATCAAGGAATATGAGGGCTCGATCACCAGCAATGACCATTTGCGAGAGATCGCTGAGCGTGAGACGGACTGATTTTGTTCAGTTGAATTTCAAGACCGAAATCTCCAGAACACCGACGCCGGCCGATTTCTCGAAGCGAATGACTTGGGGAAATTGTCGTTTCGTTTGCAGTGAGGGGCACTGTATATCGCCATCCAGATTTCATTTGCGCTCAGACCAATGCTGCGCAATCCCATGGCGACCGTCAGTCTGAGATCGCCGACCAAGCGGTACTGTGATGACCGTCATCAAACCGGAACACAATGGATGTAAAAGACAAGTCTATCCGTCCGGAAACCATGAAATGGCCTCGGTTCTTTCCATCATCGCATCGCCCGCCAGTCTTCCGCAGATCCGCCCCGATCCCCTGTTCGGCCAGATTCTTCTTGCGCGCCAACTGCATTCGGTATTTCAGCCGCTGATCGATCTCCGCAGTCGCACGTTCCATGGCTTCGAAGCCTTGGTACGTGGACCTGCGGAGTCGCATCTGGAGCGCCCCGATCAGTTGTTCGAGGCGGCACGCCAATGTGGACGCGTGGCTGAAGTCGACCGTCTTTGCGCGCAGATCAGTATTGAGACCTTCGCGGCCCAAGGACTGCAAGGTCGTCTATTTCTCAACGTCACCGAGGCGCTTTTCGATTCCGGGTGGTTCGCCGAAGAGGCCACACTACAGTGGCTTCAAACCCGGAAGCTTGCGCCCTCCCGGCTCGTGCTGGAGTTGCTCGAGTCCGACGCGCTGGCACAGGACAGCCATGCCATTGAACAGGCGCAATTCCTCCGCGAATTGGGCTACGGACTGGCGCTGGATGACCTGGGACAGGGTTTTGGGCGATTTTCCCTATGGAAGCGCCTGCGCCCGCGCTACCTGAAGATTGACCGCAGTTTCACTGCCAATCTCGGCGACGACCCATTCAAGGCCGCCTTCGTGCGGTCGATGCTGTTGTTGGCCGAAGCCAGCCAGTCCGTTGTCGTGGCGGAGGGTGTTGAGAGCGAGCGAGATCTGCTCACGCTGCGCGAACTTGGCGTGCCGATGGCTCAGGGCTATTTCATTGCGCGTCCACATATTCACCCGCCCAGCGAGCCTGCTGCCATCACCCGGCGTGTCCTCGATAGCCAGCTGCCAACTCTGCACGCCTGGGCCAGCAGGGGCAGCATTGAGCAATCCGTGCTTGGCCTGGCGCGCAGGGTCGAGCCGGTGCGGCCCGAGACCAGAGTCGAGATCATCCTCCAAGCCCTGGAGCGCGACCGGGACTTAATGTCCGTGCCGGTGGTCGACGACGATGGCGCGCCTCTTGGCATCATCAATCGCTACGTTCTGGCCGACCGGCTGTTCCGCCCGCATGTGCGCGACCTTTTCGGCAACAAACCATGTAGCCTGCTCATGAGCAGCGACGTGCTGCGTCTGAATGCGAAGAGCAGCCTGCAGCAGGCCAGCACCCTGATCGCCGATTCGAGCTTCCGTCATGCCACGGAGGGCGTTCTTGTCACCGACCAGGGACAGTACCGCGGCATCCTGCTCGTGGGCGATCTCCTGCGCCTGATAACCGAGTTCCAAGTGCAGACGGCGCGCTATGCCAACCCCCTGACCTTGTTGCCGGGCAATGTGCCCATCAACGACTGTATCGACCGCTGGTTGCGTGAAGGCCAGCGTTTTTCTGCGGCCTATTGCGACATCGACAACTTCAAACCGTTTAACGACAAGTTCGGCTATCGCATGGGCGACGAGATCATCCTGCTGTTGGCGGAACTTCTCAAGACCCATCTGCCGCAGGCCACGAGTTTTGTCGGTCATGTTGGCGGCGACGATTTCATCGCGTTGTCGAGATCGCCCGCGTGGGAGGTCGAGCTGCGGCAGGTTTTGCGTGGTTTCGAGGCTGCCGTGGCGGGGCATTTCGAGGCAGGGGTACTGCATGATGGCGGCTTCTGGGCCCACAACCGGCGTGGCGACGCCGTCTTCTTTCCCATCCCGACGCTGTCCATCGGCGCCGTGTGCGTGGACGCGCGAGCCTTCGAGTCGCACCGCGAACTCTCCAATGTGCTGGCCGATGTCAAGAAGGCGGCCAAGCGCGTTCCCGGTAATCAGTTGTTCGTCGATCGCAGGCAGTACGGCTGAACGCTGTGCCAGACGGGCGATTTCATCGTTGTGTCACCTGCCCGGTTTATGGTGAATAGCCGAGCCTTCACAACGTCCCCGGCATAACCATGATTCCAAGCCTGAGCACCGTGCAGCGCCACATCCTTATTGTTTGCAACGGCGAACGCAGCGTGCAGGACATTGCCGATCTGATCGGCCCGCAGGTCCACAACCTGGTCAAAGATTTGTTCGGACGGGGGTTCGTGCGCGACAAGCGCGCCTCTGCGCCTTCGAAGAACTCTGCGCCGGCCGCTGCTGCGTCATCCCACGCCGCCAACCCGGCCCCACCACTCAAGCGCCGTTCACTGGTGATGGCGCGCATGTACTTGTTCGACATGATGGAGCGCGTGCTCGGCCGGCAAAGCGACGTCGTGCGCCAGCACCTACGCGTGGCTGATACGCCCGCGCGCATCGGTGAGGCGATGTGTGCTTGTATCGAATTGCTGGTTGAACTGGCTGAGCCAGGGATCACCATGCGGGTCGCCGAGCAAGTCGCCGGCATGCTCCCCGACGAGCATGCAGCAATGGGTTACCCGGGGGTGTCCGGATTTTTGTGTTTGAGGCAGGCACCGTCACCAAACCGGGGGCTACCAATGCTTGAGGGTGGTGAGAGAGCTTTGACCTGACCAAGAAAGGGGCTGGGTTGTTTAGGGCTGAATAAGCCCCGTCAAAGAACCCGCTCGGGTTGACTGTTACTTCAGCACCAATCATGTGAGCCCCAAGGAGTTCTCCGGTGGCGGCATAGAAGTGGCTCTGCAAATCTGAACGGTGCGATCAGTGCAAACTCCGGGCATGAAGCTGGGCCGAGATCGGTCTGGCGAGAAGGAGTTGTGGATGTTGAAGAAATCCGCGCGGCGCACCCGCCGCACCCACACGCCCACGTTCAAGGCCCAGGTAGCCGTCGCCGCGTTGCGTGAAGACAAGACCCTGGCCGAGTTGGCCCAGCAGTTCGAGGGGCATCCCACCCAGATCGTCGAGTGGAAGCGCCCGTTGCTCAACCATGCCGCCGATGGCTTTGGTGGAGCGCCGACCGTCGCGCCAGTGGATCTGGCGCCGTTGCATGCCAAGATCGGTCAGCTCACACTGGAGCATGATTTTTGAGAGGGGGCGCTCACCAAGGCGGGATTGCTGAGCGCAAGACGATGATCGACCGAGACCACAAACTCAGCATCACGCGTCAGGCCCAACTGCTGGGCATGAGCCGCGGTGCGGTGGACGCCCCCCCCAGCCCACGAGCCCAGCCGACTTGGCCCTGATGCGCCAGATCGACGAACGGCATCTGCAGCATCCCTTCGTGGGCGCGCGCATGCTGCGTCGGCAGGTGGCCCAAGAGGGGTGGCAGGTGGGCCGGCGTCACGTCGGCACACGCATGCGGCGCATGGGCATCGCGGCCCTGGCTCCGCAGCCTAGCCCCAGCAAAAAAGCGCCCGGCCACAAGATCGACCCCTACCTGCTGCGCCGACTGACGATTGCGCGCTCCAATCCGGTCTGGGCGCTCGAGACGACCGACATAGTGATGGCAAGGGGTGCAGTACGAGCGGGTGTATCTCAAGGCCTACGGCAGCGTGAGCGCCCCGCGGGCCGACGTTGCCGAGTCATGACTGGGTACAACGGCAGCCGGGAGCATTCACGCTTGCAGGATGTCACGCCAGATGCGCAGGACTTTGCCAGCCTGCCGACCGAAAAACAGGCCGCATAAGATGGAAGTCCCCGGTGCGCCCCGAGTTATCCACCGCGGCTTGCGTTCGTCGCAAGCGCCGCCGCCGTGGACAACTCTGCATCGTTTGCAACCGCCCGCTGCCCACTGATCGTTCGGGAATCGCTGTTCAGACGAACGGAGCCACTTCTCTCCGGCACTGACGCGCCTGGTCGAGATATTGCGCACAGACGCTGCGGCACGGGCATCGTCTGCTGCGGGCGATGTGCCCGAGCCGCTCGCGGAAGCGCCAGGCTAGGCGCTCAGACGGGTGGACGGTCCGGGCCTCGCCCGCACCAGCCAGGAGCAAATGGCTTGCGCAGCAAAAGCTGGGACGAATTCGCCGCGCCTGGTGCGCCGGAAATGGATTTCGTCTTCACCATCTGCGACAAGGCCGCCGGTGAGCCAATGACTGCGCGAGGGTGAGTTAAAACGGTAAAAACAGATTTTGGGGATGGTCCGCCATCTGCTGGAAACCATAGCGTTGATAGAAATCGACGGCGGAGTGTTTTGAATTAACAACAAGGCCAATACCACCAACCTCACCGGAAATACGACTCGCTCGGTCAATAGCGTCAAAGAGCATGAACTCTCCAATGCCTTTCCCTTGATGGCCTAATGCTGTCGCCAGCCGCCCAAGACGGAACACAGGTACCTTGGTAGGCAAGCGCTTCGCGTATTGCGCAGGTAGATTGGTGTTAGCCAGTTCTGCCAGACTAATCGCGTAAAAGCCGAGGATTTCGACGCCGGTCTCGTTAGCGACATAGACAAAGGTCGAAGAAACCCCCTTCTCCTTGTGCTGTCTGGCAGTCTGTTTCAGCCAGCCATTAAGGACCACATCACCGCAATCGAAGTTCTTTCTGTCGTGCCTGTCGTTAAGCGGTAGAACCAGCATCGTCCTTTAACCTCTGATAACGGGCTTGGGCCTGAAGAAACTTTTCATTGCGCGGCAGAGGATTCTCAATCATCTCCAGCAGCCTCAAAGATTCCCGACGAGTCAGGACAATCGTTGATTCGCTTTCAATGACCTTCTCAGCCTTTTCCAGAGCCGCTTGTACGACAAACTGGTTCAGCGTCGCACCAACGAGGTCTGCTGCCGCTTGCAGTTTTTCCTGCACATGGTCTGTGATTCTTGTGGTGAGCCGCTTTCCTGTATGAGCGAGCATGGGCAGCCTCCTTGGTAGCCAATGGTTGATAATCCTCAGTATAGGCGTTTGGCGTCATTTTGACACCACTCACCTACTCATCAGCTTTCGACAACTCCATGCGTTTGCCGCAAGCGCGCGCCAAGCTGCAGCGGATCTCTGACGGCTTGACGCCAGCGAAGTAGGCCGCGCGCTTGGCGTGATCGAGCAGCGCTTTGGGTATTTGCAGCGGGTGGACTTGGTGTTCGCAGGTCCTTGCATCGTGGGTGATGGCCGGATTCGTCATCGGTTGGCGCGTGAGCACCCAGTGCTCAGACCCTGGATCGGTTGATGAAAGATGCGTGGTTCACGCGAGCTTGCGGGTCGCGGCCTGCATGATCTGCACCGCCTGCGCCCGGTTGAGTTCTCCGAGAAACCGATCAGCCCAGTCATCGGGTCGGAGATCGGCGATCCGCTCCTTGATGTGCAGCGCGCGAATCCTGGCGGATTCCAGCGATTCCATCTCGACCAGAAAGCGCTGCCGCGCAAACATGAGCCCGGCCAGCCCCATGGCAATATCGGGATGGGAGAAGTCGGGCGTCTCTTCGG
>DAIAZB010000474.1 GCA_027443745.1 Thiomonas sp.
GTCCTGCACCACATAGCCATCGCCCTCACGCAGCAGCACGGCATGCTCGCCGCTCACGGCCAGGTTGTCGATCACCACATCGTTGTGCGGGCGCCGCCCCAGAGTGACGCGGTCCTTGTTGAGAACCACTTCCTTGAGCACTTTGTCGTCGAGAAAGATGACCAGCTTGGCCATGGCGATCTACCTTGTGTGTTGGAGTTGAGAGCGGGAGACTGGGCGTCGCATCGAGCAGGAAAAAGCTTGTGTCTTGGTCCGATCAAACGGCTGCACCCTGGTGCAGGGTCACGATAATGACCGAAATATTATCGCGTCCGCCAGCCAAATTCGCCTCTTGCACCAAACGAACGGCGGCAGCTTCTGCAGCGTCTTCATAATCATTCAAAATGGTCTGAATGCTGTTGTCGGACAACATGTCGCTCAGGCCGTCGGAACACAGCAGGATTCGATCTCCCGGCAACACGGGCGTCATGCCCAACTCCGGCTCCAGGGACAAATCCACACCTAAAGCTCGTGTCACCAGATTCTTCACTGCTTTGGCCCCGGCGTCACCCACCCGAACGAGACCCATGTCGATCTGCTCCTGCAGCAGCGAATGATCCTTGGTGATTTGCGTCAGACGCTGCTGGCGCAGCAAGTAGGCGCGTGAATCGCCGGCATGGCCGAGCACCGCCACGTTGCCGGTGAACGCCACGGCCACCAGGGTCGTGCCCATGCCGGAGTAGCGCAAGTCTTGCTTGGCGGAACGGTAGATCTGGGTATTCACGCGCCGAATCGATTCCCGCATGGCATTCGACAAATCCACGGCGCTGATGCGCGGGTACTCAGCCTTGAGGCGCGACAGGTCGGCATTGATTTGCGCCGCAGCCACGCCGCTGGCAACTTCGCCAGCGGCATAGCCGCCCATGCCGTCGGCCAGCACGGCAATGCCGGCGACTGCATCGCAGGCGATGGCGTCCTCGTTGTGCTCGCGCACTCGGCCCATGTCGGTACAACTGGCCATTTCCAGTTGCAGGGCGCGCGGCTTGTCGGCAAGGCGTGGCATGGGGATCGGCTGGACAGGGTTGTTCGGGCGATGCTCAGGAGCCGTGGGCGGTGAGGGTGTGGCGGCGGCGTAACCACTGCCCGGCACCCCAGACGATCGCAGCGCCCACGGCACTGGCCAGAGCCGTGGCCTGCTTGGCCCAGGGCTGTTGCTGGACCCAAGACTCGGTCGCGGGGTCGGTCACCACCAGGCCACCGGCAATCCAGCCCAGCAGCATGGCCCCGAGCGTGATGATGGCCGGAAAACGCGTCATCAGCGTGATGACCATCTGGCTGCCCCAAACAATGATGGGCACGCTGAGCGCCAGACCGAACACCACGAGAACCATGCTGTGGTCGGAGCCAGCGTTCTGCGCCGCACCGGAAATGGCGATGACGTTGTCCAGGCTCATGACGAAGTCAGCGATGATGACCGTCTTGACGGCAGCCCATAACCGGTCAGGCGAATGCACGTCGCCATGCATACCCTCGTCATCCTCGGGTTGCATCAACTTGATGCCGATCCACAGCAGCAGCAAGGCGCCGACGATTTTGAGGAACGGCAGCTTGAGCAGGGTGAGGGCAAAAAAAATCAACACCACACGCAAGCCGATGGCGCCTGCTGTGCCCCACACGATGGCTTTACGCCGCTGCGGCAACGGCAGCTTGCGGCTGGCCAGGGCGATGACCACGGCGTTATCACCGCCGAGCAGAATGTCGATCAGGATGATCTGGCCCAGCGCGGCCCAGAACACGGGGGTGAGAAAAGACTCCAAGGTCAAGGCAAAGCTCCGAATGAATGCTGGGGACATCATGCGCGCGGCTGCGCATCAGACCCCAGCATAGCGGGAGTGTGCCCTGGCAAGTGCCTCTGGACGGCGCGATGCCCGGCTCTGGCCAGGCTTGTGGCGCGATTCAGACGCCGGCCGGTCGAGTCAGCTGTCGGAGCGACGAGGCGCGCTCCCGGGGGGCGCGTCCAACTCCAGTCAGCCCAGCCGTTTTTGGATCAGCTTGCCCATTTCCGACGGGTTGCGCGTGACGGTGAAGCCGCAAGCGTCCATCACCTCCAGCTTGGCCTCGGCGGTGTCGGCGCCGCCGGAGATGAGGGCGCCGTCGTGGCCCATGCGCTTGCCCGGGGGAGCGGTGACGCCCGCGATGAAACCGACGATGGGCTTGGTCATGTGCTCCTTGGCCCAGAGTGCAGCCTCAGCTTCGTCAGGGCCTCCGATCTCGCCGATCATGATGACGCCATCGGTGTCGGGGTCGTCGTTGAACAGCTTGAGCACGTCGATGTGCTTCAGACCGTTGATCGGGTCGCCGCCAATGCCCACGGCGCTGCTCTGCCCCAGCCCCAGCTCGGTCACCTGGCCCACGGCCTCGTAGGTCAGCGTGCCCGAGCGCGACACCACGCCGATGCGCCCCTTGCGGTGGATGTGTCCGGGCATGATGCCGATCTTGATTTCATCGGGCGTGATCAGCCCCGGGCAGTTCGGCCCCAGCAGCAGGGTCTTCTTGCCGCCGGCGGCCTCCTTGGCGCGCATCCTGGCGCGCACCTCCATCATGTCGCGCACCGGAATCCCCTCGGTGATGCAGATGACCAGATCGAGATCGGCCTGCACGGCTTCCCAGATCGCCGCGGCTGCTCCAGGGGGCGGCACGTAGATGACGGAGACCGTGGCTTGCGTCGCCGCTTTGGCGCCAGCTACGGTGGCATGGATGGGAATGCCCTCGAAGTCTTCCCCGGCCTTCTTCGGGTTGACCCCGGCGACGAAGGCGGCGCGGCCGTTGGCATAGTCACGGCACATGCGGGTGTGGAACTGGCCGGTCTTGCCGGTGATGCCTTGGGTGATGACTTTGGTGTTCTTGTCGATGAGGATGGACATACAAGCCTTTCGGCGCAAAAAGCTCGGGAGTCGCTCGGCGCTTTTTGCGAATGGGATGGAGGATCGACGACTGCGAGGTGGGGTCCGGGCTCAGGCCGCCGCGGCGACGACCTTCTCTGCCGCCTCGGCCAGGGTTTCAGCGCTGATGATGGGCAGGCCGGACTCGGCCAGCAACCGTTTGCCGAGGTCCTCGTTGGTGCCTTTCATGCGCACCACCAGCGGCACCTTGAGCGACACCGCCTTGCTGGCGGCAATCAACCCTTCGGCGATGGTGTCGCAACGCATGATGCCGCCGAAAATATTCACCAGGATCGCTTTGACATGCGGGTTGTGCAGCATGATCTTGAATGCCGCAGTGACCTTCTCGGCCGTGGCGCCGCCGCCGACGTCGAGGAAGTTGGCCGGCTCGCCGCCGAACAGTTTGATGGTGTCCATCGTCGCCATGGCCAGGCCGGCGCCGTTGACCAGGCAGGCGATGTTGCCGTCGAGCTGGATGTAGGACAGTTCGTACTTGGAGGCTTCGATCTCGGCTGGGTCTTCTTCATCCAGGTCGCGCATGGCCACCAGTTCCGGATGACGGAACAGGGCGTTGTCATCGAAGTTGAACTTGGCATCCAGCGCCTTGACGCCGCCGTCGCCCTGCAGGATGAGGGGGTTGATCTCGGCCAGCGAGGCGTCGTTGTCCCAGAAGGCGCGGTACAGGCCTTGCAGCGCGCGGGCGCCTTCGGCTTGGCTGGCTTCGGGCAGACCGATTTTGGCGCACAGCGCGATCGCGTCGGCGTCTTGCAGGCCGGTGAGCGGATCGACCCACACCTTGTGGATTTTCTCAGGAGTCTCGGCCGCGACCTCCTCGACGTCCATGCCGCCTTCGCTGGAGGCCATGACCACGACCTTCTGCGCCGCGCGATCGATCACCAGGCCGGCGTAATACTCCTTGCGGATATCGGCGCCTTCTTCGATCAGCAGTCGCCGCACCGTCTGGCCCTGAGGCCCGGTCTGGTGGGTGATGAGCTGCATCCCGAGCATCTGCCCAGCCAGGGTGCGGACTTCGTCGACCGAACGCGCCAGCTTGACGCCACCGCCCTTGCCGCGCCCGCCGGCGTGGATCTGCGCCTTGACGACCCAGACCGGGCCGCCGAGTTGCTGGGCCGCATGCACGGCCTCATCCACTGTGAACGCAGGCGTGCCGCGTGGCACGGACACACCGCATTCGCGCAAGATCTGTTTGCCCTGGTATTCGTGAATTTTCATGTTGGGAGGTTGCTGGCTGGTGATGGAACCTGGCGCAGGACCAGGCGCTCGAGGGGAATGGGAATGCGTGGCGTCAGCCGGATCGCGTCGCACCGCCGACGCTCAAGCTGGTCTCGGAATCATGCGCCGCAGGTTTGGCCCAGCGCGGGTAATAGCGCAGCACGGCGGCGCCATCGAGGCGGAGCGCGTGACAGCGATCGAGCTGGAAAGGCTGCTTGCTGTCGCGGGCTTGCGACCGCTCCACTTCGCCGGCAAACGCCTGGATGGCAGCAGTGGGCAGGACGCGGGTCAGTTCGGTGATGTGGGTACAGCCCAGGGTGCCATGCAGACGTTGCCTGACAGCAGCCGAGAAGCCATGCAGCAGATTCAGGCCGATGAGGCTGCGGTAAGCGTCGCCGTAGTCTTCGCAGTAGCCTGAATAGGGCGCAGCCAGCGTGTGCGCCTGGACGTCGACGATGTGAAACGCGATGTCGATGGTCAGGGTCAACCGCATGTGGTGAATGGGCTGCCCGGCGCGGCGCAAGCCGGTGGCAAGCTCGAAGTCGCGTGTCTTGGTGTCGATCAGCTCGGCCTCGATGTCCCACAAACCATCGTCACGCGCATAAACCTGCAGATTGATGGATCGCATGTGCACCAGACGGCGGGAGGTCGAACTTCCGACAAACGCAAGCCCCTCAGCGGGCGCTGACGGCGCAACTGCGGCCGCATTGTTCTGGTTTTCGGTCGGTGACACGGGAATTGATGCAATGCAAAATTCAAGTTTAGCAGTGCGTACGGCGGGTGCGCCGCCAAGTCAATCGACTGCATCGGGCGGTGGTGTATCGTCAGGTTGCTCGTGCACTTCTTCGTGCGGGTCCAGGTCCGGAGCATCGTCCATGGCGCCCTGTCGGTGCGCTGCGGCATGCAGCTTCATCGCCTGCCGGATCACATCGTGCGAGAAGCCGCGCCCAGCCAGGAAGCGTTGCTGCCGTACCCGCTCCTGGGGGCTGCGCAGCAACCCGGGATCGCGTTTGCGCAAGATGTGCAACGCCCGCGTCAGATCGTCCAGCAAGGGCGCGTTGAGCGCATCGAGGGCACCGCTCACGGTGCCCTCGTCCAAGCCGTGCATGCGCAGTTCCTGGCCGATGCGCTGGCTGCCGTACTTGACCGATCGCCTGCGCACCAAGGATTCGGCAAAACGCTGCTCGTCGAGCAGGCCGAGCGTCTGCAGTTCATCCAGCACGGCGGCGACTTCGGCCCGGTCGGGCGCAAGACCACCTGTTTTGCGGGTGCGCGAGAGTTTGCGTTCAAGCTCGGCGCGGCTGTGCTCGCGCATGGTCAGCAGTCTCAAGGCCCGTGTCTTGAGACTGCTGATTCCCCCTGGGGGTTGGCTTGGGGCCGCCCCCTCTGCCGACGGCGATGGCAAACCTTGGGGTGGCCCGGCGGTTTGCTTAGGGACGTGCCTGCCGCTCACGCGTCCACTGGAACCACGGCCACTTGCAGGCCGGGCACGCCGAGTTGTTCGCGCACGGCGTTTTCGATTTCCGTGGCGATGGCTGGGTTCTCTTTCAGAAACTCACGGGCGTTGTCCTTGCCCTGGCCGATTTTTTCACCCTTGTAGGCATACCAGGCGCCGGATTTATCGACGATCTTGGCGTTCACGCCGAGGTCGATGATTTCACCTTCGCGCGAGATGCCTTCGCCATACAGAATGTCGAACTCGGCCTGCTTGAACGGCGGCGCCACCTTGTTCTTCACCACCTTGACCTTGGTCTCGGAACCGATGACCTCCTCGCCCTTCTTGATGGCCCCGATGCGGCGAATGTCCAGACGCACCGAAGCGTAGAACTTGAGCGCGTTGCCGCCGGTGGTGGTTTCGGGATTGCCGAACATGACGCCGATTTTCATGCGGATCTGGTTGATGAAGATCACCATGGTGTTGGTGCGCTTGATGCTGCCCGTGAGCTTGCGCAGCGCCTGGCTCATCAGCCGGGCCTGCAGGCCCGGCAGCGAGTCACCCATTTCCCCCTCGATTTCGGCCTTGGGCGTGAGCGCGGCGACCGAGTCGACGACGACCAGATCGACTGAGCCGGAGCGCACCAGCGCATCGACGATTTCCAGCGCCTGCTCGCCGGTGTCGGGCTGGGAGATGAGCAAATCTTGCAGATCCACGCCCAGCTTTTGCGCATATTGCGAGTCAAGCGCATGCTCGGCGTCGATGAAGGCGCAGACGCCGCCGAGCTTTTGCATCTGGGCAATGACCTGCAGCGTGAGCGTGGTTTTGCCTGACGACTCGGGGCCGTAAATCTCCACTACCCGGCCACGCGGCAGGCCGCCCACACCCAGGGCGATGTCCAGCCCCAGCGAGCCGGTGGACACGACCTGGATGTCCTCCACCACCTCGCCCTCGCCCAGGCGCATGATGGAGCCCTTGCCGAACTGTTTTTCAATCTGCGACAACGCGGCGGCCAGTGCCTTGGCCTTTTCCGCGTTCACCATGGTCTTGCCCTGTTCCATTTGTCCTGCCCCGGTTGTTTCACGATGGATCAGAATTTATCACACCTGTATATAAAAACAGCCAAAACCAATACCCTGTCCAAGAAAAAAGGGGCGCAAGCCCCTTTTGAAACAAGCATGGTGCATCGGGCTCTCAAGGAAACGCAGGGCTGCCCCAAGTTTCCTTGACATCCCCAGCGGCGGCTCGGCGAGCCCGCCCCTGGGGGACGCTAGAAGCTGTAGCCCACGGCCACGGTGTAGACGATGGGGTGGAAGTTGATGTGCGTCTTGGCCTGCGAGGTGATGAGGCTGGGGTTGATCGGCGAGTAGGACGTGGACGTCAGATCGCTCTGCACATCGGCGACGGCCACGGTTCCGACCACCGACCAGCGCGGGTCGATGTGA
>DAIAZB010000475.1 GCA_027443745.1 Thiomonas sp.
GCGACCGCACGCTGATGCTGCAGTACGCCACCTACTCGGTGATCTCGCCCGAGGGCTGCGCCTCGATCCTGTGGAAAAGCTCCGACAAGGTCAAGGACGCCGCCGAGGCACTGGGCATGACCGCCCCGCGGCTGCTGGAACTGGGGCTGATCGACAAGATCGTGCGTGAGCCGCTCGGCGGCGCGCACCGCAATCCGCGCTCGATGGCCGTGCGCCTGAAAGCCGTGCTGCTCAACCAGCTCGACGAGCTGGCCGCGCTGCCGATCGGTGAGCTGCTCGAAAAGCGCTACCGGCGCCTGCGCAGCTACGGCGCGTATCAGGAGTAGCCGGGCCCGCGCGGGCGTACCATCAACGTGACCTTGCCGCTGACGGGATGCCCCATGGCCGCCGACACCACCACCAAGCTTGCCGTGCTGATCGACGCGGACAACGCGCGACCGGCGATCGTCGAAGGCCTGCTGGCGGAGATCGCCAAGTACGGCACGGCGCATGTGAAGCGCATCTACGGCGACTGGACCAAGCCTGATCTCAACGGCTGGAAGGAAGTGCTGCTGCGCCTGTCGATCCAGCCGATCCAGCAGTTCCGCTACACGGTGGGCAAGAACGCCACTGACTCGGCGATGATCATCGATGCGATGGACCTGCTGTACACCGAGCGCTTCGACGGCTTCTGCATCGTCTCCAGTGACAGCGACTTCACCCGACTGGCCTCGCGCATCCGCGAGTCGGGCCGCATCGTGTACGGCTTCGGCGAGAGGAAAACGCCCGAGCCGTTCCGCACCGCATGCGACAAGTTCATCTACACCGAAGTGCTGGTCCGGGCCGAGGCGGGCGAGGCGGAGGCGGCACCCAAGCCGCGCTCCGCCAAGGAACTGCGCGGCGATTCGCGGCTGATGAACCTGCTGCGCGGCGCCATAGAGGCGGCCTCCGACGAATCCGGCTGGGCCGGCCTCGGCCCGGTCGGCAGCATCCTCAACAAGCAGTCGCCTGATTTCGATTCGCGCAACTACGGCTACGCCAAGCTCAGCGGGCTGATCAAGGGCATCGGCCTGTTCGAGACCGAGGAACGGCACATCGGCAACGGCAAGCACATCTACGTGCGGCCCAAAAGCGGCAACAAGTGAAGCCATCGCTGTCCAGCCACCTCGACGACGCGCTGGCCGGCATGCCCGGAGCCGGGCTCTGCGTGGCCTACAGCGGCGGACCGGATTCCACCGCGCTGCTGCACGCGCTGGCGCAACTTCCCGCCGCGCGGGCACGTGGCCTGCGTGCGTTGCACGTCGACCATGGGCTGCATGCCGACAGCACCGCATGGGCCGAACGCTGCCGGCGCTTTTGTGCCGGCCTCGGCCTGGACTGCGACATGGTGCGCGTGACGGTCGAAACGCATCGCGGCGAAGGCATGGAGGCCGCTGCGCGCCATGCACGCTATGCCGCCTTCGCGGCGCAACTCCGCACCGGCGAGATCCTGCTGCTGGCCCATCACCGCGACGACCAGGCCGAAACCGTGCTTTTGAAGCTGCTGCGCGGCGCCGGCCCCGAAGG
>DAIAZB010000476.1 GCA_027443745.1 Thiomonas sp.
GGCTGCGCCTACCTCGACAAGACCGAAGCCTTCGCGCGCGGGCAGCAGAGCGGCCCGCTGCGCTTCGCCGCCGAGATCGATCGCGTGTATGTGAACACCCTCGCCGAATGCGTGATCGATGACGCCCGCCTGGGTCGCCGCATCCACATCGCCAAGCAGGGCTCCGCCTCCACCGTGGTGTGGACGCCCTGGGGCCAGAAGGCCGCGGCGATGGGCGACTACACCGCCGACGGCTGGCGCAGCATGCTGTGCGTGGAATCCGCCAACGCCGCCGACAACGTCCTCACCCTGCAGCCCGGCGAGGCCCACGTTCTGGCGGTGCGCTACAGCGCCGAAACGCTGTAAACGCAAGCCACGCGTCTCCGAGGTGCATGCCCAGGCCCTCATGACCCGACCGCTCGCCCGTGTCGGCGGGCCTTCGTGCCGTTCAGGCCTGCGCCGTCAGGCCTGGAGCCGCGGGGTGCGACCCGCATGGCTTGAGGCGCGGGGCAGGGTCACGCCAGCCAGGGTTGGTGATGGTTTTGTTTTTGATTTTTGCGTTGCGTCAAATCGGCTGCTACAGTGCATTCAGGTCTTTCGTCATCGGACCGCTGTGCGCCTAGGCGGGCTACCCACTCGGGCGTATGGTGTTTCACCCACTTCATGCCGGGGTGCCCGGCGCACCAGTGAGCCCACCATGACCATTCAAGAATTACGCGCCAACTCCTATCTGTTCGGCGGCAATGCTCCGTATGTCGAGGAGCTTTACGAAACCTATCTCGCCAATCCGGGTTCGGTCCCCGACCACTGGCGCGACTATTTCGACGCCTTGCAGCATGTCCCCGCGGTTGACGGCAGCAACGCCCGCGACATCCCCCACACGCCCGTCGTTTCCGCCTTCGCCCTGCGCGCCAAGACCGGGCCGGCACGCCCCATCAGCCTCAACGCCGACGTGGAGTTGTCGCGCAAGCGTGTCGCGGCTCAGCAACTCATTGCCGCTTACCGCAATGTCGGCGTGCGCTGGGCCGATCTCGATCCGCTCAAGCGCACCGAACGCCCCGACATTCCCGATCTGGAGCCCAGTTTCTACGGTTTCTCCGATGCCGATCTGGAAACCGTGTTCAACACCAGCAACACCTATTTCGGCAAGGAGAGCATGAGTCTGCGTGACCTGCTCAACAACCTGCACGAAACCTACTGCGGCTCCATCGGCGCCGAGTTCATGTACCTGAGCGACCAGGGGCAGAAGCGCTGGTGGCAGCAAAAGCTGGAGAGCATTCGCACCCGTCCCAGCTTCAGCACCGAGAAAAAACGCGAAATTCTGGACAAGCTCACAGCCGCGGAAGGGCTGGAGCGTTACCTCGCCACGCGCTACGTGGGACAGAAGCGGTTCTCGCTCGAAGGCGGCGAGAGTTTCATCGTCGGCATGGACGAGGTCGTGCAGCGCGGCGGCGAACTCGGCTCGCAGGAGGTCATCATCGGCATGGCCCACCGCGGCCGCCTGAACGTGCTGGTGAACACCCTGGGCAAGCGCCCGAAGGATTTGTTCGACGAGTTCGAGGGCAAACATGCCAGCGACCTGCCTTCCGGCGACGTGAAATACCACCAGGGCTTTTCCAGCGACGTGTCCACACCCGCAGGTCCGGTGCATTTGTCGCTGGCCTTCAACCCCTCGCACCTGGAGATCGTCAACCCGGTGGTCGAGGGTTCGGTGCGGGCCCGGCAAGAGCGTCGTGGCGACAAGCGCGGCCAGCAAGTGCTGCCCGTGCTGGTGCATGGCGACGCATCGTTCGCCGGCCAGGGCGTCGTGATGGAGACCCTGGCGCTGGCGCAGACGCGCGGTTACTCCACCGGGGGAACGCTGCACATCGTCATCAACAACCAGATCGGCTTCACCACATCCGACCCGCGCGATGCGCGCTCCACGCTCTACTGCACCGACGTGGTGAAGATGATCGAGGCGCCCATCCTGCATGTGAACGGCGACGATCCCGAGGCTGTGGCACTGTGTTGCCAGCTCGCGGTGGATTACCGCGCCGAATTCGGCCACGACGTGGTGGTCGACATCGTCTGTTTCCGCAAGCTGGGCCACAACGAGCAGGACACACCCGCGGTGACCCAGCCGTTGATGTACAAGAAAATCGCCACGCACCCCGGCACGCGCAAGCTCTACGCCGACCGGCTGGTGAGCCAGGGCGTGATCGGAACCGAAGACGGCGACGCCATGGTGCATGCCTACCGCCAGGCGATGGAAGACGGCGAGCGCGCCGTCGAGCCGGTGCTGTCGAACTACAAGAGCAAATTTGCCGTCGACTGGTCGCCCTTCCTCAATCGCAAGTGGACCGACAGCGCCGACACCTCGTTGCCGATGACCGAACTCAAGCGGCTGGCCGAGCGCATCACCACCATGCCGCCGGATCTGAAATTGCACCCGCTGGTGGAGAAGGTCATCGCCGATCGCGCCAAGATGGGGCAGGGCGAGCTTGCGCTCGACTGGGGCATGGGCGAGCACATGGCCTTTGCCTCGCTGGTCGCCAACGGTTACCCGGTGCGCCTCTCGGGCGAGGACAGCGGGCGCGGCACCTTCAGCCACCGCCATGCGGTGCTGCACGATCAGAACCGCGAGCGCTGGGATGCCGGCAGCTATGTGCCCTTGGAAAACGTGGCCGAGGGCCAGGCGCCGTTCGTCGTCATCGACTCCATTCTGTCCGAGGAAGCGGTGCTCGGTTTCGAGTATGGCTACTCCACGGCCGACCCCAACACCCTGGTGATCTGGGAAGCGCAGTTTGGCGATTTCGCCAACGGCGCCCAGGTGCTGATCGACCAGTTCATCTCCGCCGGCGAAGTGAAATGGGGCCGCGCCTCCGGGCTCACCCTGTTCCTGCCGCACGGCTACGAAGGCCAGGGGCCGGAGCATTCGTCCGCGCGCCTGGAGCGCTACCTGCAGCTCTGCGCCGAGACCAATATCCAGGTCTGCCAGCCAACCAACCCGGCGCAGATCTTTCATTTATTGCGGCGCCAGATGATCCGTCCTTTCCGCAAGCCGCTGGTGGTGATGACGCCCAAGTCCCTGCTGCGGCATCACGAGGCGCGCTCGCCGCTCTCCGACCTGGCCAACGGGCATTTCCACACGGTTCTGGGCGAGGCTCAGGAGGTGGATGAAGCCAAGGTCAAGCGCATGATCATGTGCACCGGACGGGTGTACTACGACCTGCTCGCCGAGCGCAAACAGCGCGATCTGCAGGACGTTGTCATCGTCCGCTTCGAGCAACTCTACCCTTTCCCGCACAAGTCTTTCGCCGCCGAACTCAAGCGCTACCCGCAGTTGCGCGATCTGGTCTGGTGCCAGGACGAGCCGCAGAACCAGGGAGCCTGGTTCTTCATCCAGCACCACATCCACGAAAACCTGCAGGAAGGCCAGCGCCTGGGTTATGCGGGCCGGCCGGCATCGGCCTCCACCGCGGCCGGCTACTTCGCCAAGCACACCGAGCAGCAGAAGGAATTGCTGGC
>DAIAZB010000477.1 GCA_027443745.1 Thiomonas sp.
GGGCATGTTCACATCCATGCAACAGCGCCCAACCGGCGTCGAAAACCACGCTGTTCATTTCAGCATGTTTCAGCTAATGTATCGCTCCGTTGGGAATCACCCGACTGACAGCAACTTCTATATCCTTCTGGAGGCTCATTCATGAAACTGAAATATGCCCTTTTGGGCTTGTCCCTGGCCATTGGCACCGCTTACGCTGCCGATGATGTGACCGTGATCATTGGCAGCGCAGCGCCGATGTCCGGTCCGCAGGCCGCCTATGGGCAAGACAACACCAACGGTGTTCGCATGGCCATCAACGATCTGAACAAGAAAAACATCATGATCGGCGGCAAGAAGGTGATCTGGAAAATCGACGCACAAGACGACCAAGCCGACCCGAAACAAGCCACCTCCGTGGCACAGAAGTTTGTTGACGAGAAGGTCAATGGCGTCGTGGGCCACCTGAACTCCGGCTGCACCTACCCCGCCTCGCGCATCTACAACAACGCCGGCATTCCCAACATCACCCCGTCGTCGACCGATCCGAAGATTGCCGAGCAAGGCTTCAAAACCTTCTTCCGCATCATCGCCAATGACAATGCCTTGGGCGCCGGCTTGGCGAACTATGCCAAGAACCAGATGAAGGCGAAGACCGTTGCCGTGATCGACGACCGTACGGCTTATGGTCAGGGCGTGGCCGATGTGTTTGCCAAAACCGCGCAGAAAGACGGCATGAAAGTGCTGGATCGTGAATACACCAACGATAAGGCCACCGACTTCTCCGCCATCCTGACCAAGATCAAGGCGGCCAATCCCGACGTGATTTTCTATGGCGGCATGTACACCCAGGCCGGCCCGATGCTGCGCCAGATGGAACAGCTCGGCATCAAGGCCAAGTTCATGGGCGGCGACGGCATCTGTGCGCCGGAGTTGGCCAAGTTGGCCGGCAAGGCTGCCGACGTCACGGTTTGTGCCGAGGGCGGTTCACCGCTGTCGCAAATGCCGGGCGGCGATGCCTGGAAGAAGCGCTACGACGCCGAGTTCGGCGCCAGTGCCTTCCAGATCTACTCTCCTTATGCCTACGACGCCACCATGGTGCTCGCCACGGCCATGGAAAAGGCCAAATCGGTTGAGCCGGCGAAGTACCTGCCATTTGTGCAGAAGATCGACTACAACGGCGTCACCAAGAAGGACATCCATTTCATGGCTGACGGTAATCTGGCTCAGCCGACCATCACCCTGTCGACGTTTGACAACGGTGTGAAGAAGGTTGTTGCTGTCGAATCCGTGAAGTAAAGTTCGAGCGTAATGCGGCCGGCCAACCGGTCGGTCTGCATTCCGCGTGACAGCGTCAGATTTGAAACGCCCGTGACGGGCGTTTTTTTGTTGGGGCCAGCTTGACCTGACCCAGGGATTCGACAAGATGAACAAGGCTTTCACCCGCGAGGACACATCGCGCGAACAGGACGATGACGACGAGGTGCGCTTGCCGGACTTGCCGGCGGGAAGCAAAAACTACATCACCCCGGCAGGATTCAGCCGACTGCGCGAAGAACTCAAGAGCTTGATCGAACGCGACCGACCCAAGGTTGTCGAGATCGTGTCCTGGGCAGCTTCGAATGGGGACCGCTCTGAAAATGGCGACTACATCTACGGAAAAAAGCGGCTGCGTGAAATCGACCGGCGCATTCGCTTCTTGACCAAGCGTCTGGATTTGGCCGAGGTGGTGGATCCATCCGGCCAGCATGGCAATGATCAGATTTTTTTCGGGGCCACGGTGCGCTATGTGGACAATCAGGGTGTCGAGCGTTTGGTCACCATCGTTGGCGCCGACGAGGTCGACCTGGAGCGTGGCCACATCAGTTGGATATCCCCGGTGGCGCGCGCCCTGCTGAAGTCGCGCGATGGCGACGTCGTCAACCTCCCAACACCTGGAGGCCTGCTGCAGCTTGAAATTCTCGAAGTGACTTACCCGGTACCGGGAGTCTGAGAGCACAGGCCCTAGCCATTTTGGCGCGGCTTGCCGCGCCCCGCCCTGACCACGAAGATATGTGTGCGTACGGCACGCAAAATGTCGGCTAGATGCTTGCGGTCGCGCACAGCGAGTATGAAACGCAGTTCGATCGTAGGCTGACCCGAGTCATCGTCCATCGTCACATGGATGATGTCGGCGTCATGCTCGCTGATGGCTGCCGCCAATTTGGCCAGCACGCCCTTGCCGTTGTTGACGATGACGGCCATGCCGACCTGGTACAGGCCGCTGACGGTGGGCGACCAACTCAGATCGATCCAGCTTCGCGGGTGCTTCTGGAACAGGCGCCGGGCTTGTGGGCAGTCCTGCTGATGCACCGTCAGGCCCTCGCCTTTGCCGAGATAGCCAAGCACCGCGTCACCCGGAATCGGGTGGCAGCAATCGGCGTAATGCACTGAAGTGCCTTCACTGCCATCGAGTTGCAGGGCCGTGCGAGAAGTGTTGTCCGCTGCGCTGGAGGTCGGTTGCGCGGCGGCTTCTCCTGCAGGCGCGGCGGAAACCGTTTCAGCCTGTTCCGGCAAGTGTCTCGGCTTGGCTTGGCCGTGGCTGCCTTGCATGCAGGCGCGCTTGGCCACGATTTCAGCAACGCGCTTGCCCAACCCGATGTCGCTGAACAACTCCTCCTGGCTCTTGCTACCGCTCCAGTGGAGCAGCCGACTCCAGTCTGCGCTCGTCAGATCGTCCAGGTTCCGGCCTTCATGGACCATGGCGCGACCGAGAAGCCGTT
Source organism: Thiomonas sp. (assembly GCA_027443745.1). The sequence goes on from DAIAZB010000477.1 coordinate 2,742, forward strand.
TGCCCAGGTCTTGCGATTCAGCCTGCTGCGAAACTTTGAGCTCATGACGAATTTTCGAACGCGCGCGTCCGGTGCGTACAAAGCTCAACCAGTTGGGGTTGGGGCGGGAGTGGGGGGCGGTGACGATTTCCACCACATCACCGCTGTGCAACTCAGTGCGCAGCGGCACCAGTTCACCATTGACCTTGGCGGCCACGGTCTGGTTGCCGAGGTCGGTGTGCACCGCGTAGGAAAAATCCACCGGTGTGGCCCCGCGGGGCAGTGCCAAGATACGTGATTTGGGCGTGAAGACGTACACCGCATCCGGCGCCAGATCCACTTTCACGGTTTCGATGAATTCCGCCGCGTCCCGGTTTTCATTCTGGATGTCGAGCAACGATTGCAACCAAGCCGCAGTGCTGACCTGAGCAATAGCTTCCGCGCCATTGCCGCTCTTGTAAAGCCAGTGAGCCGCCACACCACTCTCGGCCACACGGTGCATCGTCTCGGTACGAATTTGAAACTCCACCGGAGCCCCGGTCGGGCCGATCAGCGTTGTGTGCAGGGACTGGTAGCCATTGAGTTTGGGGATGGCGATGAAGTCTTCGAACTTGCCCGGCATGGGCTTGTACTGGGCATGCAAAACACCCAGCGCGCGATAGCAGTCCAGCATGTCAGACACAATCACACGAAAACCGAAGATGTCCTGAACATGCGCGAAAGATCTGTGTTTGCGCTGCATCTTGCGGTAGATGGAGTAGAGCGTTTTTTCCCGGCCGTGCAACTGGACGGTGAGGCCGGCATCGGCGAATGACTTGGTTGTCGCGGCCAGGATCTTGTCGATCAGGTCACGGCGATTGCCACGCGCAACTTTCAGCGCCTGAATGAGCACGGCGTAGCGCATGGGGTGGCCGTGCAGAAACCCAAGATCTTGCAATTCCCGGTACACCTGGTTCAGCCCGAGCCGATACGCGATCGGCGCGTAGATGTCCATGGTCTCGCTCGCAATCCGTCGGCGTTTGTCCGGCGACATCGCACCGAGGGTGCGCATGTTGTGGAGGCGGTAGGCGAGTTTGATCAGGATGACGCGGATGTCGCGCGCCATGGCCAGCAGCATCTTGCGAAAGCTCTCGGCCTGGTTCTCCTCACGGTTGGAGAACTGAATTTTGTCCAACTTGGTCAAGCCATCCACCAGGACTGCCACAGTCGGGCCGAAGTGCTCGATCAACTCCCCCTGGGTGATGCCTTTGTCTTCCGCTGTGTCATGCAGCAGGGCGGCCATCAGGGCTTGGGTGTCGAGCTTCCACTCGGCACAAATCTCGGCGACGGCGACCGGGTGGGAAATATACGGATCGCCACTGGCGCGGTATTGCCCGAGATGTGCCGCATCGGCAAACCGGTAGGCAGATCGAATTTGCTGAAGGTCGGCTTCGGGTAAATAGCCTGCCAGCTTGTCCAGCAAGCCTGCCAAGCTGACAGCCGGGTGTCTGTCGGCAGAAAGGCCTTCGATCACGCCGCTCGCATTTTCCACGCCCGTGGCATGGGCGGTCGACACGACCTTACGCCGGACGACTGGACGATGACGGGAGGAAGATGAACTGCTTGTTGTGGGCGGGCGGCTTTGCATGGCGAAGGCGCATCAAGGGCACCGCGCGCCCGGCAGGTTGAGGCGGCGGTCAGGCAGGAACGCGCTTGAGCATTTCAATCCCGATCTGCCCCGCGGCGATTTCGCGTAGCGCCGTAACGACCGGTTTGTCACGGGTTTCGATCTTGGGTGTATGACCCTGGGCCAGCATGCGTGCGCGGTAAGTGGCGGCCAGAACGAGCTGGAAGCGGTTGGGGATTTTTTCCAGGCAATCTTCAACGGTGATACGGGCCATTGTGTTTCCAGTGTGATTGAGAGCAAGGCATTCAGAGGATGCCGAGTGCTTTGAACACCTCAGGATGCGCGCGGCGTTGGGCCGCGTATCGCAAGCGCTGTGCAGCAACGATGGACTGCAAATCACGCAGCGCATGAGCGAAATCGTGATTCACAATTATAAAGTCGAAGGCGCTGGCGTGTGGCGTTTCAAGCCGCGCATCATGCAACCGACGGGCAATGACATCGGCGGCATCCTCGCCGCGCCGCTGCAAACGCGCCTCCAACTCTTCAAACGAAGGCGGCAGCAGATAGACGCTGACGGCATTGCTGAACTTGCGCTTGACTTGCTCGGCGCCTTGCCAGTCGATTTCCAGCATCACATCCACCCCCTGGGCCATGCGTTGTTGCAGCCAATGCCGCGACGTGCCGTACAGGTTGCCATGCACTTCCGCCCATTCGAGAAAATCACCAGCGTCGATGCGGCGTTGAAATTCCGTACGCTCGACAAAAATGTATTCCCGGCCATCCTGCTCTTGGCCACGGGGGGTGCGCGTGGTGTATGAAATGGATAGTTGGATGCCCTTGTCTTTTGACAGCAGCTTTTGCACCAAGCTGGATTTTCCAGCACCACTTGGGGCTGCAACGACAAATAAATTGCCCGGAAAGTCCATGCGTGGGGGTCTTGGCTGGGGTGTGTTGCGACAAAAGGAACTGACTGCCCGGTGATCTATTCGAGGTTCTGCACCTGCTCGCGCATCTGCTCGATGCAAACCTTCATCTGAACCGTCAGTTCGCTGAGTTCGAGCACGGCGGACTTCGAACCCAGAGTATTGGCTTCGCGATGCAATTCCTGGATCAGGAAGTCCAGGCGTTTGCCGACTTCTCCACCTTCGTCGAGAACTTTGCGAATGGCATCGAGATGCGATTGTAGACGGCTGATTTCCTCTGCAACGTCAATCCGAAGGGCGAAAGCCGTGGTTTCCTGCAACAGACGATCACGCACTGCCTCTGGGTCCGGGTTGCCGCCAAGTGCCTGTAACGCTTCGTTCCAGCGCGCCATGAAACGCTCCTGTTGCCGCGCCACGGCCTGCGGCGCCACTTGCTCGGCCGCGAGTGCCCACTGTTGCAGTTGGGCGCAACGGTCCAGCAAAAAACTCCGCAGCCGCTCACCCTCGGCCGAGCGCGCTGCCTGCAGGGCGATCAGGGCCGCTTCGGCTGCGCACTGCATGGCTTGGGTCAGCATGGCGGGGTCCGCATGCGGCTGTAGCTGTTGTGCAGCACTCAGGCGCCAGACATCGGCCACGGAAAGGCTGCGCAAATGGGGTGCGCGCTTGAGCAGAACGGTTTCGGCTTGCAGCAACGGTTCGATCTGTTGCAGATCGGGTAGGGCTTGTGCGGACTGTGCCTCGTCCAGATTGATGCGGCATTCCACCTTGCCGCGGCGCAGTTGCTGGGTCAAAAGCGCGCGTAGAGAGGCTTCGCTGGCCCGCAATTCGTCTGGCAGGCGGAACATCAGATCGAGAAACCGACTGTTCACGCTACGCAATTCCAGACGAACGGCAAGTGGAGGTTGTGCGCCTGCGACAGCCATGCTGACTTCAGCGTAACCGGTCATGCTATAAAGTAATTTCACTCGGCGCTCCCTGGTTTGGACGCCGCATTTTTCCACAGTGTGGGCCGCCAGCCGGGAATTCACCAGTCGGGCATTCCTGCCGTCTTCACGCCATATGTCGAAAGCCAAACCCGCACCACTCGAACCCGATATCCAAGTCGGCGGCTACCGCATCCTGCGCAAGCTCGCCAGCGGCGGCTTCGGCGTGGTTTACCTCGCCCTGACCTCCGACGGCCAGCGCGTGGCCATCAAGGAGTATTTGCCGGCATCCCTGGTGGAGCGCGCGGCCGGCGAAATGGTGCCCATCGCGCATCCGGAGAAGTTGGCGCTTTACCGGCTTGGTTTGAAGAGTTTTTTCGAAGAAGGCCGTTCGCTTGCACAAATTTCGCACCCCAGTGTTGTCGGCGTGCTGAATTTTTTTCGCGAGAACGAAACCGTTTACATGGTGATGAATTATCTAGAGGGCTCGTCGCTTCAGGAGTTCGTCATCACTGCGCGTGAACTCAAACGCAAAAAGATTTTCCGCGAGTCGACCATCCGTTCGCTCTATGACGAAATTCTTCAGGGTCTGCGTGTGGTGCATCAGCACAAGATGCTGCACCTTGACATCAAGCCGGCCAACCTCTTCATCACCGACGAGGACAAACCCATCCTGATCGACTTCGGCGCAGCTCGTGAAGTGCTCGGGCAGCAGGACAAGCGATTTCGGCCTATGTACACCCCCGGTTTTGCCGCGCCGGAGATGTACAAGCGGGACGCCTCCTTCGGCCCTTGGACTGATATTTATTCCGTCGGCGCCTGCATCTATGCGTCGATGACAGGCTATCCACCTTACGAGGCGACGCAGCGACTGGAAAAGGATCGATTGCCCATGCAGCTCTCGAAGCTTCGCGGCGTCTATTCCGACAATCTGATCGAGATTGTCGAATGGTGCATGTCGCTCGATCCGCTGGCACGGCCACAAAGCGTGTTCAACCTGCAAAAGGAACTGGGTGCCGAGAATCCGCGGCGCTATACCCAACTGACGCTCAGCGAAAAACTGCGCATGCAAATTGACGAACTGGTGCATGACACCAAGGCGCGCGTGGACAAGGCCAAGCAGGTCACGCGCATGGGCGGGGCAACCCGCATGGGCCCTGCGGTCGGAGGGCGCGAGCGGACGCCTGTAGGGCGCGACAAATCATGAAATTCTCGGTCTATCAGGTCAGTCGTCGTGG
>DAIAZB010000478.1 GCA_027443745.1 Thiomonas sp.
AAGTCCACGTCGAAGTTGGCCGGTGTGTTGGGGACGCCGCCGTAGGTGCAGAAGGCCTTGCCGTCCTTCGGCACGATCTTGAGTTCCACCATCGAGCCCTTGCCGCAATCGGTCCGGTACAACTCCACCACCTTGTAGCCACGGCCCTTGTCATCGCGCAGCCATTCGCCGGCCAGGCCCTCGGTCAATGGCGTGGTCTGGTTCCAGGCCTGGCAGAAGTTGGCCGTCCATTGCGGGGACATGAGCACGGGGGCCCCTGCCTGGGCCGTCACAGTGGCGGTCGTGAACAGTGCGGCCAGGGCCAGGCGCACCAGGGTTTGACAGCGGTTTGCAGCAATGCGATGCATGGGTGTTGTCTCCTCGGTCGTGAAACGGGCGCAGTGGCCCGGGCAAAAAAATGGCTACGCAGGCGGCTCGATTCAGCGCAAGACCGGATCAGCCTGAGCATCAGCCAGAATGAATGATTCAGCCAAAGATTCAGCCCTGCGCTGAAAATCGGCGGCTCTTTTCATCGGTGAGCAAGTCCATGCCCGTCACCGCAACGACTGCCGCGTCGATGCAAAACGGCAGGTCGATGTCCACTCCCGCGCTGACTTCTCCCAGGACTAGATGTAGTTCCGGGAGTATCCAACTGTCGGCTCATCCTGCCACTGGGGACTTTCCAGAATAAGCCGGGAACGACCGTGAAACCGCGGCTGTCGACACCCGGACCCCGCCTGCGCGCATGGCTGGCTCGCCGCATGCAGCAGCGCAAGACATGACGAGGGTGGAGAGGGGGCATGACGCCTGCGGCAGAACGGCGCCGCAAGGCGCTGGTGTCGCCCCTGTCGGGAACGCCGACCCGGGGGTATCGCCTTGGGGGTTTTGCCCCAGGCGTCAGGCGTACTGCGCGAGAGTCAGGCGCATCTTTTTCATGGCCTGAACTTCGATCTGGCGAATGCGCTCGGCCGACACGCTGAACTCGGCGGCCAGGTCGTGCAGGGTTTTGCCGCCGGTGCCGTCGTCGTTCACCGCCAGCCAGCGTTGCTCGACGATGCGGCGGCTGCGCGGATCCAGGGTTTCCAGCGCCTGCTCAAGACCTTGCACCTGCAGACGCTCGTGGCTGCGAGCTTCCAGCACAGCATCGGGTTCGTGGCTGCGGTCCGAAAGGTAGGCGTTGGGACCGAACGCCTCTTCCCCGTCGTCCCCCACGGGTTGCAGCGCAACTTCGCTGCCGCCCATGCGCTGTTCCATCTCGATGACGTCGGAGCGTTTGACCTGCAAGGTCTTCGCCACGGCATCGATCTCGGCGTCGTGAAAACTGTCGAAGCCCTGCTTCATCGAGCGCAGGTTGAAAAACAACTTGCGCTGCGACTTGGTCGTGGCCACCTTCACCAGACGCCAGTTGCGCAGGATGTATTCGTGGATTTCCGCCTTGATCCAGTGCAGCGCATAGCTCACCAGACGCACGCCTTGCGATGGGTCGAAGCGGCGCACCGCCTTCATCAGGCCGATATTGCCTTCCTGGATCAGGTCGGCATGGGGCAGGCCGTAGCCGAGATAGTGGCGGGCGACCGAAACCACCACCCGCAGATGCGACATCACCAGCTT
>DAIAZB010000479.1 GCA_027443745.1 Thiomonas sp.
GGCCACCGGCGCGCGCACGGTCAGCTGTGCCAGCTCCTGCTGCTTGAGGTCGGCCAGCGCCTTGAGCTGGCGCACGCGCTCGCGCTCGGCGGCCATCAGCGAGGCATTGCCCGATTGCAGTTTGGCCAGCCGTTCGCGCTCAAACGCCAGTTGCTGCTGCTTGAGCTGGAAATTGAGCTTCTCGTCCTCGTACTTGAACCGGGGCACGATGCCCTGCGCGGCCAGCGTGGCGTCGGCCTTCAGGTGCATGGCCGCGCTTTCCACCTCGACCTTCATCGACTCGATGCTGGAACGCTGCGCCAGCACCGTGCTCTGCTGGCTCTGCTGCTTGGCCAGCAGGTCGGCCTGCGCGGCGGCATAGTTGGCCAGCGCACTCTGCGCCGCATTGGCCACCTGCGGGTTGGACAGCTTCAGCAAGGGCGCGCCCAGCGCCACCGTCTGTCCCGGCTCGACGTACTTGACCTCGACGATGCCCGAGGCCGGCGCCGCCACCCAGCGCGACTCCGCCGGCACCAGCTTGCCCGCCGCCTGCACCTGCACCACGAACGGGCCGCGCGTCACCGTGCCCAGCCACACCTCCGAACGCGCCACCTGCGCCACCCCCGGCGTGGTCAGTTGCCACGCCCACACTGCCAGCACGATCAGTGCGATCGCGCCGGCCAGCGCCCAGGTCAGCCGGCGCCGCCACCACGGCCGCGCCACCGCCGCGCGGCGCACGTCCATGGTCTCGAACAGGTCCGGGCGCGGGGCGTCATTCATCGGCACGGGCAGTCCCTGCTGCGCCCGCGCGACGCGGGCCTGCCGCGCACCCTCGCGCGCTGCGCGTACGGCGTCAAGCGCGGCACCTTACAGCTCATGCAGGCTCTCCGCCGGCTCGGCGCGCGCGGCGCGACGCGCTGGAAAGTGTGCCACCAGGAACACCGCCAGCAGCAGCACGGCCAGCGCGATCCACGTGGCCACGCCAAAGGGCGCCACCTGCGCGCCGGAGAGCAGCGCGAATTGCTGCGCCAGCCAGGGGGTGAACAGCAGTGTCAGCACGATGGCAATGACGGCCAGTAACACAACGCTGCCGATCACGCTGCCATACAGCCACCCTGGGCTCGCGCCCAGCGCAGCGGTGATGGCCGTGACGCGCCTTCGCAGTGCGAGATAAAGCCGTACATGCGTAGCGATGCCCGACAACGTGATCGCCCAAGCAAACAACGCAATTAGCACGAAAAGCTGTGCCTGACGCGTCTGCGCGCGGGTCAACCGGTCCAGCAGCCGCGGACTTTGCTCGATGTGCGCCACTTGCAGCATTGATGCCTGACGCTGCAATGCCGCATCCAGCACGTGGCGCAGCGCAGGATGCCGATCGGCTGCAATGAGCGGACGCAAAAGCAACGCACCGCCGACATACGGGAACACCGAGAAGCCACTGCGGAAATCACTGATGAGCACCGGCACCGCATCGTGGTCGGGACCATCGAGAAAAACCGGCGCGATCACGCCGATGACGCGCCTGGTGGCTTCACCGTCGTACTGGATGTTTGCACCGACTGCCGCGCGTACGCCGCCGAACAGCGCACGCGCGGTGCCGGCGTCAATCAGCACCGCGTCGGGCACGATGCGCCGCGTGTCGAATTCGTGGCCGGCCAGCAGATGCACGCCGGCGAGATCAAACCAGCCGGGCGAAGCTACGACCTGATCTACCGATGTCGTGCGCGTGCCCGCCGTCACCGAAACTGGATTGCGCATGTTCTGTCCCAAGGGCAGCGGCCCGGTCGCCATGCGCGCGCCAGGCTCGATGACACGCACGGTGCGCTCGAGCGCATCGAACAACAACACCTGCGCCGGCGCACCGTCACCTTTGGCGGGTTGCAGCATTATCATCGTCTGCGCATCGGCCGGCCTGCGCTGCAGGTTGACGATGGTCATTGGCGAGCGCAGCAGGCCGAGACTGGCATGCTGTTGTTGCCATGCATAATGCACCGACCAGGCGGCGGTACAGCTCACGACCGACGCCAGCAGCACCTCGACGGCCAGAACCAGCAGTCCGATGTTGCGGTCGCTGCGCGAGACCGTCAGCCGCGCGTCGCCATCAAGCTGCTCGCGGCGCCGCAGCATCAGCAGCGGCAGCGATTCGACCAGCACCACGATCACCAGCGCCAGCGGCAACGCCCACATCAGGTTTGCACCCAACGCCGACAAGCCCAGACGCGCGAGCCCTGGATCGCCGGCGCCGGCCAGATGGCGCAGCAACAACGCACCGCCGACGCCGAACAGCCCGCTCGCAAGCAGCAACACGACCGCCATGCCGGATGTGCGCAACACATAGCGTCGCTGCAAAAACGCACGCGTGGCTCCCAGCACACGCTCCAGTTGCAGCACATGACGACCGCGCACCAGCGCCAACCAGCGCAACGTGAAGATGTTGATCGCAGCCAGCACCAGCGCCGCCAGCGCCAGACTCAGATACAGCGCGCTGCGCTGCGCCTGGCGCGCCTGCGCGAGCGGCGATTCCGAATACGGCGCGGCCACGACCAGCCCCGTCTCGTCCTTGCCGCGCGCGGCCGCGGGCAGGCGCTGCCAGGCACCTTGCAGCACCGTATCCAGTTGTGCCCGCGACATGCCCGCCGGTGCGCTAAACACACCCGGCATTCCGGCGATGCTGAAAGCGATTGCGCCATTGTGCGGATGTTTGCCCTCGCACATCGGGAAGTGCGCGCCGTTGAGTTCGGGCAAGAACAGTAACGGCGCCCAGGCGTGCGCGGACTGCTGCGCCTGCAAGCCGTGGAAGCCATCAGCTACCACGCTGATCACCTGCAATGTGGTTCCTGTCGTACGGCCATGCGCCATCATCTGCACGCTGCGCCCGATGGCCTGTGCGGATGACCCGAACAGTTGCGCGGCGACACCTGCCGCCAGCACGATCACCGGCCGGCAATCGGCCACGTCTTCAGGCCGCAGCGACCGCCCCGCCACGACGGGAACGTGCAGCGTGCGCAGATAGTCGCCGGTGGCCAGTTCCGCCTGCGTGCGTACCACCGACCCCGCACCCGAGGCACTGCGCAACTGCACCTCCTGCCCAATCACCATGGCCGCGCGGACATCAGACGGCAACACGCGATCGATCTGCGCCACGACCGCACTGTTCATCGAAAAACTCGGCCCGGTGCTGCGTTGCACCCCCAGCGCGTAGTAGCGGTAGCCAGGCCCGCTGCCGGGGATATGCGCGTCATCGAGCACGCGCACACTAGCAAACGCCAGCGCGGCCGCAGCCAGTGCCGATGCAAGCAGGGCATAACCCAGCACATGCACCCATGACGCCCAGCTACGCATGGCCATTTTCCTTCCCATGGGGTACTGCGTTCCCAAATCACGATCGTGTCGGCAAACGCCTCACGCGCGAGCGGTCGCTGTCTCATTCCCCTGTCGACAACGCTCCGGTGTGCACGGCCACCACCCCGTGAGTTTGCGTGAAGGTGAACGCGAACGCCAGTTTGATGGCGATCGGCGTGACCTTTGCGCCTTCCGCATCGCAGTCATTGCCTTTCGCATAAGCATCCACGCCCATTTGGAACGTGCAAACCACGGCGGGGTGAAACCGCCACTGCATCACGGCGTCGCGTGCAGCCACCTCGAAAGCCGGCGCCACCGCCTTCGCGCTGGCCGGACAACCTGGCATGGCGTACAGAGGACGACTCGCGTACACGAGCCCATGCGCGTCTATTTCGATCTCCAGGCAGACGATCTGCTCGCCCATCTTGCGTGACACCCAGGCTGCCGGATAGACCGGCGCGGGCTGGGCGATCGACTCTCCGAGCACGATCTTCTCGTTGCGCGGCAACTCATAGCCCTGCGCGCCGGGCGGAATGAACACCTGGAAGCTCGTATCGACCTGCGCGACTGGACCAGGTCGGCTTACAGCCGCACATGCAGCCATGAGCAACGGCAAAAGAAATGGCAATGCCGAACTCACACATTTCTTCAGCAGCCGCATCCCGCTCCTCCAGACGAAACTGCGCGTGGCGATAGACGATCGCCACGCGCAGAATGGTTCACGCACCCGTTCCCTTCGATGACGTGCGCACACAACTGACCACACCACCGTGTGCCGTGCAACTCCATCCCGGGGGAGATGGAACCGGTCCATCCGGGAGTGACGGTGGCGTATCAGCCCACGCCATCGAACTCACTGCAAGCATCAGTGCTACTCCTACCTTCATCATGATCTTCATGATCGTTCCCCTTGATGCCCCCCTGCCGCTACAGAATGCCCGCAGCCCCCCCCCTCCCCGTCAAGCGACTACGCGGATCGGCTACGTGCGGATTGGAGAGTTTCAGCAGCGGCGCGCCCCGCGCCACCGTCTACCCGGGCTCGACGTACTTGTGCTCGACGATGCCGGAGGCCGGCGCCGCCACCCAGCGCGACTCCGCCGGCACCAGCTTGCCCGCCGCCTGCACCTGCACCACGAACGGACCGCGCGTCACCGTGCCCAGCCACACCTCCGAGCGCGCCACCTGCGCCACGCCCGGCGTGGTCAGTTGCCACGCCCACACCGCCAGCGCGATCAGTGCGATCGCGCCGGCCAGCGCCCAGGTCAGCCGGTGCCACCACCACGGCCGCGCCACCGCCGCGCGGCGCACGTCCATGGTCTCGAACAGGTCCGGGCGCGGGGCGTCATTCATCGGCACAGGCAGTCCCTGCAGCACCCGCGCGGCACGGGCCTGCCGCGCACCCTCGCGCGCTGCGCGTACGGCGTCAAGCGCGACACCTTACAGTTCATGCAGGCTCTCCGCCGGCTCCGCACGCGCGGCGCGGCGCGCTGGGAAATGCGCCACCAGGAACACCGCCAGCAGCAGCACCGTCAGCGCGAGCCAGGTCGCCGCACCGTAGGGCACCACCTGCGCGCCGGACAGCAGCGCGTATTGCGTGGCCAGCCACGGCACCAGCAGCAAGGCGATGATCGCGCCAATGCCGGCCACCGCCAGCGTGCCCAGGATCACGCCGAAATAGGTCCGCCGCGGCGTCGCGCCCAGTGCGCTTTCGATGGCCAGCAGGCGCCGGCGCTGCACCAGAGAAAGGCGCAACAGCGCCACTATGCCGGACAGCGCGATGACCCAGGCCAACAGTGCGATGACGGTGAACACGCGCGACTCGGCTATCTGATGGGCCGCAAGCCAGTTGCGTGTCTGTGTCACACTGCGGACGCTCTGTACAGCCAGCCCAGCGTGCTCGCGTTCAAAGAGTGACGTTAAACGTTCGCGCAACTGCACACGCTGTTGTGAGCTAAGTTCAGATGCGACTATCAAGCTGTGTGAACTGCCGATCAAATGAAGCGGAGAACTGCGCAAATCGTAAAACACTACTGGACATACATCACTCTTCAGGCCGTTCATATACACAGGCGCAACTACACCAACTATGCGCTGAGGATCCGCCGAATAGGCAGGGGTCCAAACGCTCTGACCAACAGCAGCTAGTGGCGAGCCAAATAACCTGTTAGCCAAACGAGCATCCAACAGGATCTGATCTCTACCAGTACCAATATTCCGAAAACCGCTACCGGCGACAATAGTCACACGACTAGCATTCAGCCAGCCAGGAGTCGCCCAATAGCCGCAAGCCTTAATACTTGTCGTACCAACACTAACCGAGCCTGGAAACACATCATCATTCCCTGGGTGAACGGGCGGGCCAATGCCAGATTCCGCGCCACTAACCGTTCGCCGAACTTCAGCTGCGACGCTTCGCATCACCAGAATATTCGCCGCTCGAGTCATGCGATTTTGGCCCAAATCTAGGCTATTACTAGATGCTAGCTCAAAAATTGTCGCCGGGCGGCTGAAGAACCCAATTTCTTCATGCGCACTCCGCCAAGCGAAAACAACGGCCCATACTGCTAGAACGCTCATTACCATACCAAGAGCTACTTCACAAATCAATAACATAGCCCCGAAAGCACGATCGCCTGGGGAGCCTGGCGCACTACGCGGATTATCCAAACCCTCCCGCGATAGAAGAATTTGCAATGGCAACAGCTGCACAATGGCAGCAAGGATGACAACAATCGGCAATGTCCTGAGCAACGGAATTAATAGCGAACTTGCGTTAAGTACGCTCGACAAGCTCGGGACCAAATGTCGTAAAACCACGACCCCAAATACCGTCAAGAGCAGCACTGCACTTCCGAGCCAGAATATCGTCGCAAGACTGGCCTGAGCGTATCTGAGCATCATGTGACTACGACGAGCACCCAACACCCGTTCCATGTACAACGTTGGGCGCCGGCTTAGGTAACGCAACCAACCCATCAACACCAGATTTATCGAAGATAGTATGAAGGTCGCAAGTGAAAGGCCAAACGCCAAACTGATGCGATGGCTCAAGACTTCCTGGGAATCAGGTTGAGGCGAGTAGGGCTGGGCGGTAGCAAGTCCAACTGCGAAACTGGGGAGGATGCCCTTCGCATTACGGAATAACTGGCTTAACAACGTTTGAAGTTGTGCATCCGAAGTAGCGTTTGGAACGCTCAACACTGCGGTTGTGCCGCTAAAGACATATTCATCGAACATATTGGTAGTCGGGAGTCCTTTGGGCCACGCTCCGTGTGCCAGTGGAATCATCAGCGTGTAAGGAGCCCAGACGGTCGCAGTCGCGCCACCATATTTTGTCCATAGCCCCTTAAACTTGTCGGAAATGACGCCAACTACCTTAAGCTTGAAGCCCTTGGAAGTGTAAATATCTCTATTTACAGCTGAGCAAGCGTCACCGAACAATTTAGTCGCCACGGAGCGAGAGAGAACCGCCACCGATGCACCAATGCGCTGATCCTGCAGCGTGATCAGACGTCCGCACAACGGAGTTAGATGCAGTGCCTCTGAGTAACGCCCTACTACGAGCTCTACCTTCGTAGCAACTGCATTTCTGCCAGGCCGCCTTGAAATGTTTATACGTTCGCGCACTGAAGTCGCGAGGCCAAGATTCGTGGGCATTATTGGCTGCAAATTTACCACGCTATCGCTCCCGAGGGACGAGAAACTCACACCGGAGTGTGTCGCCAATCCAATAGCCAGGTATTTGTACCCAGGCCCTGCCCCTTGCAGATGAGGAGAGTTCCAAGCGCCAAGAACTACAAACGAAACGACTAACGCGGCTGCAGAAACCGCTTCTAGAAAGAATACAACCACCTTCAACCCGTTGAGTCTATGCACACAATGGCCCTCGAGAAACCGGTACTAAACAATGTTTACGGTACGGCACATGACTACTCCTTACACATTCCGCGACGCATGTCCGCTCTACTGCATCCAGGTCGTGGTTGATTGGCGGTTCAGTTAGTTCACTTGACCGCGATGTTCGCTTTGGCATAAATTGATTTCAGCTCCTCATAGAGTGTTTCGCGCTCGTCGAACTTCGCGCGTTCGGGGCCGCCTTGAGTAGATTCCATGAACTCCCGAAAGGAGGGGAATGAATCAATGCCGCCGTACCCGGCCATTTTTCCTAACTGCCTACAGAATGTTGATAACGCAGGGATATTTTGATTAAGGCTCTCCGTCCAGAGAAATTGCCCGCGTTCGTTTACTTCCAAGAAAACATATTCTCCAGATTTGGTGACAATTATGTCGATGCAGCCGTATACCAAACCCATTTCGGACATCAGCGCTCGCAACATCTCTTCGACAGCACTGGGGATACTTTCCACCAACTCGACATTCATTTTGCCCAGCATGTCGCCGCGTGAGTCAATCAGTGTAGAGTAGTTACCTTGGGTATGTAATTTAACTACCATTAGCTCATCGTTTACAGCCATTATTCGTAGCTCATAATCCTTATCGACCAGCGACTGATAAATACCCGGGCTTAGGCCAATGACCGACTCATCAAGGTGTTCCGGCCCGAGTTGCGATGTCCACTGGAAGTACACGCTGTTGCCTTCAGAGCAGTTTGCGAAACCTCCCCACGCTGCCGCTGTCGAAGTGAAGTGACCTATTCGGAGCTTGCCGGATGACCTCTCGGCCGCTGGGATTGTTCGATCAGGAGATCCGGCAGCGCAAGCTCGAAGCGATGGGGGATGCG
>DAIAZB010000480.1 GCA_027443745.1 Thiomonas sp.
CCAACTTGGACTGACGCTATGAGCAAGCAAACCCGCTGGACCGAAGGTGGTTGTTCCGCATGGCCGTTGCTTTCCATCCTCATGCTGACTCTTGCCTTGTTGCAACTCGGTGGTTGCGCCGGCAATACGGCCCTAAGCAACGGTTCGGCGAACTCGACGCCCAGCACGGGCAGCGCCGAGGCCGACAAAAACGCGCAAATCCGCCTGGAGTTGGCCGAAGGTTATTACCAGCGCGGTCAGGCCGAGGTCGCACTCTCCGAAGTGGCCAAAGCGCTGGATCAGGCCCCCGATTACGTGCCGGCCTACACCATGCAGGCGCTCATTCAAATGAGCCTGGGCCAGAATCCCCAGGCTGAACAGAGCTTCCGCAAAGCGCTGTCGATTGCGCCGAGCAATGCCGATGCACTGCATAACTATGGCTGGTTCCTCTGCGCCAATCGGCGCTATCCGGAGTCGTTCGCCATGTTCCGGCGCGCCTTGGCGGTTCCCGGCTACCGCTACCCGGAACGCACCGATCTGGCCTACGGCGTCTGCCAGTACCGGGATGGTGATCTTGCAGGGGCTGAGAAAACGCTGCGCGCTGGTTTTGCCCTCGATCCAGCCAATCCCGCGCTGTCCACCAACCTGGCATTGGTGCTGTACCGCCAGAACAAATTCAAGGATGCGCTGTTCTATATCCAGCGCGTCAACTCGGGTCAGTACGCCAGCGCGCAATCGCTCTGGGTGGGGATTCTCATCGCGCGACGCGCTGGCGATACGCTGGATACCAACACCTGGACCACGCAACTTGAGCAGCGCTTCCCGGACTCGCGCGAGGCCATTGCCGTCCAGCAGGGCAGATTCGACGACCCGAGCCTGCTTCCCCGCTGACTTCAGCCGATGACAAGTCCCCATTCACAAGCTGATGCGCAGCACGCAGCGCGTGCCCAAGCGGGAGACATGCTGCGTGCCGCGCGCGAAGCCGCGGGTAAAAGCGCCAGCGAACTCGCAACCCAGCTCAAGGTCTCGTCCGACAAGATCTTGGCGCTTGAGGCTGGAGATTGGGAGCGCCTGCCGGACATGGCCTTTGCTCGTGGCCTGCTTCGCGCCGCCAGCAAAGCGCTGAAGGCCGACACCGAGTCCATCATGCAGGTGCTGCCGCCGCTGCTGCATGCCAAAACGATCCCGACCCGGCCCACGGCCGCAAGCTCCGGCAGACCCATGCCTGCGGCCTCTGGGGGTGCGCCCCATGGCACACGCAAGCTCTGGTGGCTGGCCGTGGCGGGCCTTGTCATCGCAGCGTTGCTCGTGTTCTTCCTGCCTCATGCGGAGGATCTGGGGAAGTGGTTGCCTCGGGCCATGCCTGCGAAACCGGCTTCTGCCGTCATGGCGCAGTCGAATGCGTCGCTTGTTCCGACCCCGGCTACGGCATCGAGCACGGCAACGATGCCGGGTGGTGAGGCGTCGGCCATCGTCTCGACATCGTCGACTGCTGCCGTGCCCGATTCCAGCGCCGGCTTGGCGCAAGCCCGGCGGTCAGCCGCAGCCTCCAGTAACCCCGTTGCCGCGACCGCGGGGGCGGCACTGAGCATCCAGGCTGTTGCCGAGAGTTGGATTGAGGTGACCAACGGACAGGGTACCGTCTTGTTTTCAGGTCTTGTTCCTGCGGCGGGGCAGCAACGTGTCACACTGTCCCAACATGATTTTCCGTTGCGGCTCGTGGTGGGCAACGCAGCGCAAACGCAAGTGACCCTGGACGGCCGGCCTGTCGATCTGGCCTCCAAGACCAACAACAACGTCGCCCGCTTGACCATCCCCCAACCCTGATGCAAGCCGTTTTCATGCCAGATGCCGTCTTGATTCCGGATGCCGTGCCGCAGCGGCGGCTGACGCGCCAGGCGCTCGTGCGCTGGGGCGGGAACAGCGTCAGCATTGGTGGTGATGCCCCGGTGCGGGTGCAGTCGATGACCAACACCGATACGGCCGATGTCATCGGCACCGCCATCCAGGTGAAGGAATTGGCACAAGCCGGATCGGAACTGGTGCGGATCACGGTCAACACCCCTGAGGCGGCGGCGGCCGTACCGGCGATTCGCGAGCAACTCGATCGCATGGGCGTGGATGTCCCCCTGATCGGAGACTTCCACTACAACGGTCATGTCCTGTTGACGCAATACCCGGATTGCGCCCAAGCTCTGTCCAAGTACCGTATCAACCCCGGCAACGTCGGCAAGGGCGACAAGAAAGACCGCCAGTTTTCCCAAATGATCGAGGTTGCCGCGCGTTGGAACAAACCAGTGCGCATTGGTGTGAACTGGGGCAGCCTGGACCAGGAACTGCTTGCCGGCTTGATGGACAACAACGCGAGACAGCCCCAGCCGCGCGATGCGCAGCAGGTGATGTACGAAGCGCTGATTGCATCAGCCTTGCAGTCGGCCGAGCGCGCCGAGGAATTGGGTCTTCCCGGCCACCAAATCCTGCTGTCGTGCAAAGTCTCGGGTGTGCGCGACCTCATCGCCGTGTACCGCGAACTTTCGCGCCGCTGCGACTACGCCTTGCACCTCGGCCTGACCGAAGCCGGCATGGGCACCAAGGGCACCGTGGCATCGACCGCGGCCCTTTCGGTTCTGCTGCAGGACGGCATCGGCGACACCATTCGTGTCTCGCTGACCCCGGCGCCAGGCGAAGCGCGCACCCAGGAGGTGGTGGTCGCGCTGGAAATTCTCCAGGCTTTGGGTCTGCGCAGCTTCGTCCCCAGCGTCACGGCCTGTCCGGGATGCGGACGTACCACGAGCAGCGTATTCCAGGAATTGGCACAAGACATCGATCGCCATCTGCGGGCGCACATGCCGGTTTGGCGGGAACGGTATCCCGGCGTTGAAACCCTGCGCCTGGCGGTGATGGGGTGCATCGTCAACGGCCCGGGTGAAAGCCGCCACGCCGACATCGGCATCAGTCTGCCGGGGACTGGCGAGCAACCCTCGGCACCGGTCTTCATCGATGGCGAGAAACGCTACACCCTGCGCGGCGACCGTATTGCCGAACAGTTTCTCGACATCGTCAACAGTTATATCCAACGGCGTTGGGGTCTGGATGTCCCGGCCGCTGTCCCGCTGCAGTCTCTGCCCGACAGGGATGAGGATGCATGCGACGGCAGC
>DAIAZB010000481.1 GCA_027443745.1 Thiomonas sp.
GAGGGCGTGTTCTGCATGCCGCGAGCATAGGGCAAGAAGGCTTGGGAAACCCCCTGAATCGAGGCGTTGCGGCGGTAGGCGCTGAGGCTGTGCTCGGATATAGTCCCGGCATGCCCATCGACTCCTCCCGACCCGACCAGCGCACATCTGATGTGGCCGAGCCAGGGGGTCTTGACAGCGGTCGATCCGTGGGACCCGAGTTCACGCCGCAGTGGCTGGATGCCCTGCCCGCGCTGTTCTCCTATTTCGACGCCGACTGCCGGCTGCGCCAATGCAACGCCGCCTATGCCAACTGGCTGGGCCGGCCGGTGCTGGACATTCTCGGCATGCCGCTCGACGCGTTGATGGATGCCGACGCCATGGCCATCATCAGCCCGTATGTTCAGGAAGCCCAGGCTGGCAAAACCGTGCTGTATGCCCGTGAGCAAAAGCGGGGACACGAAGCGCGCTGGATGGAGGTTCGGCTGCAACCCGCCTGGGAGATGCGCGAACCCGACCTGCCGCCGCAGGTGGTGGGCTTTTACTGCCTGGAACTCGACCGCTCCGCCAACAAGCTGCAACAGGATCGCGCCAGCTTGCTGCGCCATGCATCCGGCGCGACCTTCTGGACCCTGGACCTGCAGCAAGGGGTTTTGCACAGCGAGCAAAACTGGGCCGACCCCAGCTTGCGCGAGGAGCCGGCCCATTTCAACCTGGCCGAGCTGCGGGCACTGGTCCCCGAGGCCGACCGCGCCGGGGTGCTCAGGGGCCTGCAGGCAGTGATGCAATCCGGTCCGGTCAGCCCCAGCATCGAGGCCCGGATCTGCCGCACCGACGGCAGCATCATCTGGACCCGCAGCCAGGGCCTGGTGAGCCGCAGGTCGGCAAGCGGCGAGCCGCTGGAGCTCATGGGCATCAGCGTGGACATCAGTGCCACCAAGAAGGCGCTGGACGACCTGCGCAACAGCGAGCTGCGGTTTCGCACGTTCGCCGAGCTGTCGTCCGACTGGTTCTGGGAGCTCGACGCCGAAGGCCGTTTCACCAGCCTGAGCGCCAGCGCGCTGCGCAACCGCCATGTGCAACAGGTGCGCGAGGCCGTGCTCGGGCGCCAGTGGCAAAGCCTCAACCCCGCATTGGCCGCGCTGCCGCAATGGAATGCCCTCGCCACGCTGATGCAGCGCCAGCTTCCATTCCACGACCTGATCCTGCCCTTTCGCAGCGCGGGCACCAACACCCGCTGGTGGCGCCTGAGCGGCGCACCAGTGTGGGATGGGCAAGGCGTGTTGAACGGCTGGCGTGGCGTGGCCAGCGACATCACCGAACAGCGCGAAGCCGAAGACAAGCTCTATTCCATCGCCTACACCGACGCGCTCACCGGGTTGTCGAATCGAACCGGCTTCGAGCGCCTGCTGGAAGCGGCGCTGCAGGAGGCGCAAGGTCGGCTGCCGGCCGCCGCAAGCCCTGCACATCCCCCAGGCAGCGCGCACAACGTACGACGACAGCTCGGTGGTGCCGAAGCCGCATCCGGTCCCGCGTCGGTCGCCGGTGCCTTGCTGTTCATCGATCTGGACCAGTTCAAGCAAATCAACGACAGCCTGGGTCACGGCATGGGGGACCGCGTGCTGGCCGAGGCGGCGCAGCGCATCTACACCACGCGCCGCGCCGGCGATCTGGTCGGCCGCTTCGGCGGCGACGAGTTCCTGGTGTATTCCCGCCACGTCGAGCCTGCTGGCAACAATCCGGCGAGCGAGGTCCTCGCCGAGCGCCTGCGCGCCGATCTGGCGCGGCCTTACGACCTCGACGGCCGCATCCTGCACACCACGGTCAGCATCGGCATGGCGCAGTTTCCGCGCGATGGCCGCACCATCGCCGAATTGCTCAGCCATGCCGATACCGCCCTGCACGAGGCCAAGACCCAGGGACGCAACCGCGTGCAGGCCTTCACGCCGCAACTGCTGGCCAAGCTGCACAAGCGCACCCAGCTGGAGACCGAACTGCATGCCGCACTCGAGCAGCAGAGCTTTCGGATCGCGCTTCAGCCCATCGCACGGTTGGAGCCGGACGCACCGGAGTTCATGTCATCGCGGCGACGTTACAGCGTCGTCGGTTTCGAGGCTCTGGCGCGCTGGACGCGGCCCCATGGGGACGACATCAGCCCGGTGGAATTCATTCCCATGATCCAGGATCTGGGCCTGATCTCGACCTTCGGCGACCTGATCATCCGCCTCAGCCTGCAAGCCCTGCGGCGCTTGCGCGATGACTGCGGCTACACGGGGAACATGTCCGTGAATGTCTCGCCTGCCCAGCTCAAAAACGGCTGTGTCGAATGCCTGCGTGACGAGCTCGCTGCCGCCGGCATCGAGCCCTCCGCACTCACCATCGAGATCACCGAGAACCAGCAGGTCATGTCCTGCCCCGACTGCCTGCTCACGCTCGACACCCTGCGCGCCATGGGCGTGCGCATTTCGCTGGACGATTTCGGCGTCGGCTTCTCCAACCTGGAATACATCACCCGTTTGCCGGCGACACAACTCAAGATCGACCGCACCTTCACCCACGGCGTGGCGCAGGACCGCTACAAGGCGGCGGTGGTGACCGCGACCCTGGCGATGGCGGCGTCTCTCGGCATGGATGCCGTCGCCGAAGGCGTGGAAGACGCCGCAGATTTGCGCTGGGTCGAGCAGGCCGGCTGCCGCCAGGTGCAGGGTTGGGCATTGTGGCCGGCCATGGACCTGGACGCCGCCTGCGCCTTGTTGCAGACCTTGCGCAGCGTGCCATAGGCGCTCGCCAGGTCGGCGTCAGCGAAACGGTTTCCGCTCCGGCCCAACCCCCGGGCACGGAGCGTGGTTTCCGTGCGCCGGATGAGTACTCCGATTCCGTGCGCCGAGTCAGTGCGCCGAGCCAGCAGGCACCGGGGCCGGCGCAGAAGCCTCTGTGGACATCGTCGCGACGGTTTCGTCGCGCAGCGCTCGCCGCAGAATCTTCCCCACCGGGGTCTTGGGCAATTCGTCGCGGAACACGATGGTCTTGGGCCGCTTGTAGCCGGTGAGACGCTCGGCCATGAAGGCCTTGAGCGCATCCGCGGTCAGATCCGGATCCTTGCGCACGATGAACAACAGCACCGCTTCACCCGAGCTCTCATCGGGCACGCCGACCGCGGCGGCTTCCAGCACGCCGGGATGCATCACCGCCACATCCTCCACCTCGTTGGGGTAAACGTTGAAGCCGGACACCAGGATCATGTCTTTCTTGCGGTCGA
>DAIAZB010000482.1 GCA_027443745.1 Thiomonas sp.
CACCGGCCCGCTGGTCTTCGTCGTGTAGATGCCCACGGCCGTGATGCCCAGGTCAAGCCGGTGGATCTGCTTCTGCAGCGGGGTCATGGGGACGTCGGACTGGGCCAGGGCAACGGCGCTGGTGGCGCTGCAGACCAGCAGAAGGGCGGTGTGTAGAGTCGAGGCTTTGCGAATCAAGTCTGTGAGGCTCCGGGCGCACCAAGGCGCACTGTTCTTTCCTGAAGGCGTCGCCGTAGCAGCCGCCTTCCGTAGGGACCAAGTTATAGGTCTCACCATAGTCTAAACCTTTCGCTTGTTGACGCGGGCGCGTCGTGCAATCCGTGTGAGCACCGAGGTGCCCGCGCCGATCGCCAGCCCGCAGCCAACCGCAACCGGCCACGTCACCGCACTGCCATCGCCGCCCGTCAGTTCGTGCAGACCGAGGCACAGGGCGGCCGCTGCGATCACAGCAAGCGGTATGCCCGTTGGACGCACCAGATCGCTCGCCAGCACCATCGCGCCGGCCGCCAGCAGCAGGATTCCCTCTCCGCGCACCCCGTGCCGGCCCAGCGCCGCCGCCGCCAGCAGCGTGCACAGCACTCCCAGCGCTCCCGGCACCACCCTCCCCGGCCGGTTCAGCTCGATGTAGATCAGCCCGATCCCCGCACTCAGCAGCAGCACCACGTGGTCTGCACTCATGGGTGTCCCATCACGGTGCCGGCACCCATTGGCCGCGCTGCTGCAGCAACCCGCGCATCGCTTTGGCCGCGGAGTTCGTCGGTTCCAGCTGCTGGGCGTGCGTCACATCTTCCGCGCAGTTCAGCAGGTTGTTCGCCGCCATGTCCAGCCGCGCCAGCTCCATCCACGCGCCGGCCGTCGGCTTCAGCTGCACCGACAGGTTCGCCTGCACCCGAGCCTGCGTCGCATCGCCGCTCGCATCGCGAATCTGGGCCAGCCCCGTATGCGCGTCGGCCGCTCCCGGCGTATTGCCCACAGCGTCGATCGCCGCCTGGAACTGGCCCTCGGCCTCGGGAAGCAGGCCCTCGGCCAGGTACTCCCGTCCCTGCCGGGTATACTCCTCCGCCCGCGCGGACGCCGGCAGCAGCGCCAGCCGTGCCGTGCGCATCTGGTCCAGCAAAAACGCCGCCTGCCGAAACCCTGTCTCCGAGTAGCTGCGCCGAATCCGTTCTTCCGCGCTGAAGCTGCCCGTGCTGTCGCTGCTCAGTCGCGAGTTCGCAGGCACCCGGTCCAGTTCGTTCCTCAGCGCCACGGCCTCACTGTCGTTCGGCTTCAACTGCAGCGCAGCCGTCACCTCGCGCTGCGCGCCATCCGTGTCACCCCGCCGAAACAGCGCCACCGCCAGGTTGTACCGATAGTCCTCGTCGCTGGGGTCTGCGCTCGAAGCCCGTTGAAACAGCGCCACCGCATCGCGGCCCTGGCGGCTCAGCGCCACCGCCTGGTTGTTCACCGTCTCGGGCAGCGGCAGCCGCGTGGCCACAAACCCGAACGCATCGGCCGCCGCAGCATAGTTGGCCGTGTTGAATCGCGCCAGCCCCAGGTAGAAGCCTGCCTCCAGCGCCTGGCGATCGCTCTGCGGCACGCGTGCCAGCGTCGTCGCCGCGGCGGCATACTGCTTCTGCGCGAACTGCTCCTTGCCCAGCGCCAGCAGCGCCGGCACATACGTCGGCACCTGCTCCACGGCCGCCTGCAGCCGCTTCATCTTCTCGCCCGCCACGGTCGCGTCAATGCCGCGGATGTAGTCCTCAAACGCCGGCAGCGGTACGCCGGACGCCGCCAGAAACGTCGGCTCCGCCACGCTGAAGTGCGGGTCCAGCGTCCGCGCCACCTTCCACGCAACCGCGTTCTCCGCATCCAGCAGCCGATACAGCTCTGCGGAGTCCTCCACCGGCGAGGTCAGCGTCAGGTCGTCCACCGACAACACGCGTGCCTGGATGTGAATCCGCTTCGTCGAGGT
>DAIAZB010000483.1 GCA_027443745.1 Thiomonas sp.
CGACACCGCCGCCGGCTGCCAGGGCGCAACGGTTGGGTTCGCCACAAAGGGGGCAGTGCCCAACTGCGCCAGGCGCAGGCTGTGGCATGCTCAAGCCACGGTCACGGGAATTTTGCCGATATGCGCGCGCCACTCGGCCGGACCGGTGATGTGTACCGAGGTGCCCAGCGCGTCCACAGCCACAGTCACGGGCATATCTTGCACCGTGAACTCGTAGATGGCCTCCATGCCCAGGTCTTCGAAGGCCAGCAGGCGCGAGGCCTTGATGGCCTTGGACACGAGGTAGGCGGCGCCGCCCACGGCCATGAGATACGCGCTCTTGTGCTTGCGAATGGCCTCGATGGCCACCGGGCCGCGCTCGGCCTTGCCGATCATGGCGATGAGGCCGGTCTGCGCCAACATCGTTTCGGTGAACTTGTCCATGCGCGTGGCCGTGGTGGGGCCGGCCGGGCCGACGACTTCACCATGCACCGGGTCCACCGGGCCGACGTAATAGATGACGCGGTTGGTGAAGTCCACCGGCAGCTTCTCGCCCTTGGCCAGCATGCCGGCGATGCGCTTGTGCGCAGCGTCGCGCCCTGTCAGCATCTTGCCCGTCAGCAGCAGGGTTTCGCCTGGTTTGAAACTGGCCACCTCGGCCGGGGTCAAGGTGTCGAGGTTGACGCGGCGGCTGCGTGCGTAATCCGG
Organism: Thiomonas sp.; assembly: GCA_027443745.1. The sequence goes on from DAIAZB010000483.1 coordinate 688, forward strand.
CGCCCAATGCACGTCGGGCCACAAGTCCAGGCCGGGTGGCTCGAGATAGACCGGGCCCTGGCCGTCCATGACGAAGTGCGCGTGGCGGGTGGCGGCACAGTTGGGAATCATCGCGACCGGCAGGTTGGCGGCGTGGCACGGCCAATGCTTGATTTTCACATCCAGCACCGTGGTCAGTCCGCCCAGGCCCTGCGCGCCGATGCCCAGGGCGTTGGCCTTTTCATAGAGCTCGATGCGAAGCGCCTCGTACTCGTCGCGAGGTCCACGCGTGAGCAGTTCGTTCATGTCGATGTCGTCCATCAGGGCCTGCTTGGCCAGAAGCATGGCATGCTCCGCAGTGCCGCCGATGCCGATGCCCAGCATGCCGGGCGGGCACCAGCCGGCGCCCATGGTGGGCAGGGTTTGCAGCACCCAGTCGACCACGCTGTCGCTGGGGTTGAGCATGACGAACTTGGACTTGGCCTCCGAGCCACCTCCCTTGGCCGCCACGGTCACGTCGAGCTTGTTGCCGGGAACGAGTTCGACATGCAGCACCGCGGGGGTGTTGTCGCCGGTGTTCTTGCGCGCGAACAGCGGGTCGGCCAGGACCGAAGCGCGCAACTTGTTGTCGGCATCCAGATAGCCACGTCGCACGCCGGCGTCCACCGCATCCTGCAGACTGCCACTGAGGCCCTCGAAGCGCACGTCCATGCCGACCTTGAGGAAGACGTTGACGATGCCGGTGTCCTGGCAGATGGGACGACGTCCTTCAGCGCACATGCGGCTGTTGGTCAGGATTTGTGCGATGGCGTCTTTGGCTGCCGGGCTTTGCTCGCGGGCGTAGGCGCGCGCCAGATGCGTGATGTAGTCGGCTGGGTGGTAGTAGCTGATGAATTGCAGCGCCGCAGCGATGCTCTCGACCAGGTCGTCCTGGCGAATGCGTGTGGTGGACAAGGGGATCTCCGTGGGTTGCTGAACCAGTGGCCAGATTCTCCGCGCATGATGTTAAGACCGCTCCAAGTCGCTTGTTGTTCAGTGGCCGCTTGCAGGACCGTTGGCGGGGGCGTAATCGTGGATGGTGCGGGTCATCATGCGGTCGGTGTAAGCGATCGCCATGGCGGAGAGCAGAAAGGTGAGATGGATGGCAGTCTGCGCGATCAGTGCCTTGGCGCTGTAGGCGTCGGCATTGATGAAGGTGCGCAGCAGGTGGATGGACGAAATGCCGATGATGGCCAGCGCCAGCTTCACCTTGAGCACCGAGGCGTTGACATGCGACAGCCATTCGGGATGGTCCGGGTGATCCTCGAGGTACATGCGCGACACGAAGGTTTCGTAGCCGCCGACGATGACCATGATCAGCAGATTGGCAATCATCACCACGTCGATGAGGCTGAGCACCACCAGCATGATGGTGGTTTCCGTCAGTTTCGGCAAGCCGATTTGCGCGGCGGCAGCGATTCCGCCTTCTGGCGGAATCGGGTTGCGTACGGCCACGGCCTCGAGCAGGTGCTGCAGGGACGTCTGGTTGCCCATGGCGGCACCCACCAGGTCCACCAGTTCGACCCAGAAGTGGAAGACGTAAACGCCCAGCGCGAGGATCAGCCCGACGTAGAGCGGCAGTTGCAGCCAGCGGCTGAAAAACAGCAGGCGGGGCACGAGTGGCAACTGAGCGGTGGGTTGGGGTTTGGCCATGGGGGTGCGGTGGATAGCGGGAATATTGCAGGCACCGCGATTCTAAGGATGCAATGTGTTGCGATTGGAGCGGCTGCGTTCCCGGCGCGTCAGGGGGGTGTAAGAGCGGTTGGTTCACAATAAAAAGCAAACACAATACAGTCGAAGCCTTGCGGAAGCCAAATGCACCGTGCACCATAACCCGCATGCTTCGGCAGAACCGCCACCCATCTGGAGACAACCATGGCCGAACAACAAGCCCCCGAGCATCACGTCCTGAAGACCTACTACCCCTCATCCGACGCGGTCAAGCGTGCCCGTATCTCCGGCATGGAGGCCTACCACAAATTGGTGGCCGAAGCCGATGCTGATTTCGAGGGTTTCTGGGCGCGGCTGGCACGCGAAAATCTGCACTGGCACAAGCCATTCACGCAAACTCTCGACGCCAGCGGTGCGCCGTTCTACAAGTGGTTCGCGGATGGGCGCACCAATGTCTCCTACAACTGTCTGGACCGGCATGTGGCGGCCGGAAAGGGGAGCAAGACCGCCATCGTGTTCGAGGCCGACGACGGCACCGTCAGCCGTGTCAGTTATGCCGAACTGCTGGAGCGCACGGCCAAATTTGCCAATGCGTTGAAGCAGCTGGGTGTGAACAAAGGTGACCGCGTTGTCATCTACATGCCCATGTCGGTGGAGGGCGTCGTGGCCATGCAGGCATGCGCGCGTATCGGCGCGACGCATTCGGTGGTCTTCGGCGGTTTTTCCGCGCAGTCGTTGCGTGACCGCATCCAGGATGCCGGCGCCGTGCTCGTGATCACGGCCGACGAGCAGCGCCGCGGCGGCAAGTCGCTGCCACTCAAGGCCATCGTCGATGAGGCGTTGACGCTCGGGGGCTGCGACACGGTGCGCAACGTGGTGGTTTACCGC
>DAIAZB010000484.1 GCA_027443745.1 Thiomonas sp.
GTTCACCTGCTGCTGCTGGGCGACGTTCGCCTGCCGGATGAAGGCGACGGAACGCGGGTTCTTCATCTCGGCCAAGGTTTCGACCGTCGCCCGGCTCTGTGACTGGGCCTTGAGTGCCAGGCGTAGATACATATCGACGGCTGGCATGTGCTCCCCCATGTTCAGCGCTGCCCGTCGCGCCAGCTCGGTGAACATGATGTTGAGAGTTTGCGCCTGCCCGGACAGCATGCGTTCCAGCGTCTCCAGGTCGCCGGCTGCCGCGTCCTTCGCTGTGCCCATCATCCGGGTGTGCATCGCAGTTAGGTCCATGTCCTGACCAGCGAACCCGCGCGCGAACAAGTCGGCTGCGAAAGCCAGCGGCAGCACGCCATCCGTGGACAGCTTCGAAAGCGTCTCGGCGCGCGATTCCTTCGGGGCTGTCGCACCGACAGTCATAACCCTGCGGGGCCTAGGCTCGCGCTTCGCCTCGGCGGCGGGCGCTGTGCTGGTCCCTCGGCGGGGCTTCGGCGCTGGTGTCTTGGGTTTCGTGGTCATTGCCGTCCCGCCCGCATCAACTGCGTAGCGGCCTCTAGTCGAAGGGTCACAAGCTCGCGGCCTGGCGCGAAGATGGCCGGGGCCAGTTCGGCGGCGTCCACCACGGCAAGCCACGGGCGGCGGCTCTGGCGATAGAACAGCAACGGCTTGCGGTTCGTCGCCTCGGCCTGGCGCGCGGCCTGTGCCCACCACGCGGCAAGCTCCAGGCGCTCGCATCGCTTCACCTCGATGGCCCAGCCGGGCACGTCCAGCCCATCGGCACCCCCGGCGCGGGCCTGGCCGATGTTCCGGCGCACCGCGAAGCCAAGCAATTCAGACAAGGCGGCGAATAACTCGCGCTCGCCCCCTGCGCCCTTGTTGCGTTGCGATGCACTCATTCCCACGGCCTCCCATCGTCCAGCGGCTCCAGGGCGCGGCTATGGGCCTTGCTGGGCGTTTCTGCTGCGGCCTTGCGATTGCGCTGCACGGCATAGGTTGTCAGGCAGGCATGCGCCACCATGTCGAGCACCGGGCGCGGCTCGCCATTGGCTGGCGCCCACACCCTCGGCGTGAGCGTTCCGGCAAGGTGTACCGGCTCGCCCGCATGCAGCGCCAGCAGCGCGGCACCTGCCGTGGCATCGAAACAAATCACGTTCACAAACAGGCTTTCACCGTTCGCCATCGGCGTGCGCACCTTGGCGACAACAAACGATTTGCCAGCTTGGCCGGTTTTTTGTTCAGCGGCGGCGTGCAGCGTGCCACCTATCAGGGCGTCAATCATGGGTGTCTCCAGTGGCACGGGTTAGGGCGTACAGCATGAGGGCTGCACTCGTTGCGGGTTCGGCCAGCAGGCAGAGTGCCAGCAGGGCGAAGTGGATGGGCATCAGGCACCCCCGCCATTGAGCAGCCCGCCGGGGCGCTGTTCTTGCAGAATGGTTTGCCGTGTTTGCTCGCCAATCATCATGGCCAGGGCTTGATGGGCTTGGCTCGGGTTCGTCGTTCCCATGCTGGAACTGCCGTTGTGGTTGACGACGACGTTCACATCCCCGTTGAAATTCGAGCCACCGAGTTTGCCGCTGCGGATGGCATTCGCACCCTGCGCGGGAATGATCATCTCGCCCTTGTGGATCTGGGCCACCATGTCGTTGGGGATGTTGTCGGCCCCCGTGGCGAAACCTGCGAGTCCGGCGATGATTGAGCCGAACAAGCCCCCCATAGAACTGCCGAAACTTCCCGACGTCGGAGCCACGGCTCCAGATAAGCCGCCAGTCGCACCCCCGGCTGTGTAAGCCGATGGATTGTTGACGTCGGTGCCAGGGCTGAACAATCCGCCGAACAAGCTACTGATGCCCGTCCCGATGGCGCTTCCAATGGGGGCGACGCCACCCAGGGCGCGCAAACCCTTTCCGCCTGGTGTTCCTTTGCCGAACAAGCCAGCCGTCAACCCCTGGGCAAGTTGCTGACTCAGGGATGACGTGAACGTGTTGGCGAGGCTCTGCACGAATTTCGCCATCTCCTGCCTGAACGTCAGCTTGCCTTGCATCAAACCGTTGAACAGGCCTGAAAAAGCGTTCTGCACGCCGTTGTAGATTTTTTGCTGAAACTGCGTCAGCCCTTGGCCGTATTGCTGCATTTTGACGTTCAGGGCTTGAAGAGCGGTTGCGGCGGCGGTTCCGGCCGGCGTCAGCGCCTGCACCGCACGGACCGCAGCCAACAGCCCCGGTGCAGCGGCGCGCTGATCCGCCAAAGTTCTGGACTGCGCCTGGTCGGCCGTCAAAACACCGCCCGTGACTTTGGCCGCATTGAGTTTGATGTTGGCGGCGAGCTGCCCCTGCAGTGTGGCCAGATGGGACTTTGCGGCTTTCAGCGCTTCTTTTTGCGCGACGGCATCGCCGATCTGCTGGGCATGCACGGCGAGTGCTTGATCGGCAGGGTTTGAGCTGGACGCAAGCTGTGAGGCTCGCTGATACCAGACATGCGCGGGATCGGTTTTGTTGCCATACGTGGCCATTGCTGAACGAGCCTTGGCAATCGGTGACGTGAGCGCCGACATGGACTGCTTCGCCTCGACGCCAGCGCGGTGCGCGTCTTGCAATCCCCACGCGTTGGCAAGCTGCTGGGGCGTCAATTTGAAGTGTGCGGCTTTTGCGTGGGCACCGAAAACACTGGCGAGGCTTTGCGCGTGAATGCTTGATGGTGCTGAAAACGGATTGACGGGAGTTCCAGGATTGGCGACGACGATCCCGGCTTTGGCGTCCCAGTGATGCCCTGCGGGGATCGGTGCACCCCACGGCGTTTTGCCGTTGGCAGCGTCTTCAGCGAGCCTTGCCTTGATGGACGGCAGGAAAGCAACAGAACCCTGGCCTTTCCCATTGGCGCTGTCGTTCTTGCCCAGCGTGTTGTCGAACAGGACGCCCCAGAACGTATAGAGGGTGCCACCGATGACGGTAAGCGCCGCCACAGCTCCAGCGACAGCAGTGGCCAAGGCTCCGAGGCTCATTCCGGCGTGCGCCGCACCTTCCGACAAGTCGGCAACAAAGCCGCTGATGGATCGAAAAATCGTTTTGGCGCCCGATTCAAAAACGCCAGTCATGCGGGCAATCGACTGGCCGAGTCCGACAAATTTGGCGACAATTTCGACGGCCAGCAATGCGCCAAGAACGCCAACAAGATCGGCAAAATATTTGGTGAGCGTCGGAAATCTGTCCGCCAGATTGGTGAACCAGTTCACCACCTTTGAGATCCCCGTTGCCAGTTTCTTGATCTGCGGCAGCAAATCGGTGCCGATGGCGGTTTTCAAATTCTTGATGGCTACGGTTAAGGCCGTGGTCGCCTTGTCGTAGGGGCTGAGGTTCTTGACGGCGGCTTGTCCAACAGGCACGTTTTGCGCCAACTTCATCGTGTTATTGATGCGATCCCAGACATGCGGATTGCTGACTTGCGAGACAAGGTTCGCGACATTGACACCCCCGGTCTTGCCCCATGTCTGGATGGCAATGCGATTTAGGGCTTCTTCTTGCGCACGTGGATTGTTGATGTTGCCTTGCGGGAAATACTGGCTTTTGTTCGCCAGTGCCAAAGCAATCATGTGGGGCAAGAGTACGTTGCGGGCCCATCCGGCCGGGTCGCGCTGTCCGGTGATGGAGCCCTGCAAGGCCGCGCTGGTGTAGGTGCTGGTGGTTGTCGTCGCAACCTTTTTCACCGCCGAGGTGAACATGCCCATGGCCTGCAGCATGTCGGCCGTCTGCTTGGCCATGGTGCCGCCATTCATCACCTTGAGCAGCATGCCGTAGGCCGTCCCGGTCATGGAGACACCCCGCCCACCGCCTGAGCCGCCCTCATGGCCGGCCAGTGTCTGCTGTTCGGCGAGCGCCATCATGCGGTAGTAACCCGTTGGGCTTTCCAGCATGGCACCGCCGTATTTGTACTGACGCAGCGCGACTTCCTGCGAGCCGATCTTCATGCGTCCGCCTGTGGCTTCAGCAACGCGAAGGGCGTCATTGGAGGCCTGAATCAAACCTGCTGAAGTCTGAGAAAGCCCGCGAATTTCAGCGATGCCGCCAAAGTTGCCGATGATGTCGGCGAGAGATGCTTTTTTGTTGAACGCTGCTTTGTAGGCAACCGCATTGGCCAGGATTTGAGGCAGCGCGGCATTGAACGCATTCGGGTCTTTGGTGCCAGTCGCCACCATCAGGGCCTGACGGGCATGCAGCGCGTCGTAGGCCGATACCAGGGGGAAGGCTTTCGAGTTCTGCCAGGACTGCTGCGTTGCCGTATTAATGTTGGATTGGGTTGCCCCGCGCAGCCGCATCTGAGCTTGCAGAGACGCCAGGTCAGCACCGGAATGCACCGACGCCTTGATGCCCTTGTAGGCCTCAAACGCCGCGAACAGCCCAATCATGTCCTTCATCACGGTGGACATGCCGGACATCTCAGCCTTGGCTCGCCCAGCGCTTGCCGCTGCCGCATTCATGGCATCGGTAGCCGCACCGATTCCGGCTCCCGCAGCCAATGCTGAAGCCCCGGCGTCACGCGCCGCTGCGCCGAGCGTTGTAAAGCCGTCCATGGAGGCGCTGAGCTTCGCTTCAAGGCCAGCAAGACGCTCGCCCAGGGCTGCAAGCGCGGCCTCGAGCTTTCCGGTGCCAGCTGCAGAATTCTCGGCGGAGGTGCCGACTGAGACGATGCGCCGGCCGAACACCGATAGCCGCGCATTCAACGCCTGGACGGCGGGCTCCATCGCCTTGAGTTGATCGGCGAACGTGCCGAGCGGCCCGGACGCCAGATTCTCCAGCGTCAAGCGCATTGCAACTTGCATGTCAGCCATGGTGTGATCCTTTCGTGGTTGGTGCGGGTTTTGCGAGTGACGCCAGTTCGGCCTCGATTTCTGAGGCTCGAGCAATCATGCGGTCAGCTTCCGCATTCAAGGCCTTGGTCTCCGCAGTCAGCGCCTCAACTGCGCCGAAATCGAGGATGTGCCGGTCGCTGGCCAGGTTGACCAGGCGGGCAAGATCCCCAGGCATCTCAGCAGCTCGACGCTGATGTTTGGCTGCCGCTGATCTGAGGCGCCGCAGCTCAGCGCTCAGCCTGGTGATTCGTATCGTTTTTTGGAGTCGCGTCTTCAGTTTCATGCTCAGGCCCTCGGGAGATCAATCACAGCGCCGCCAATTGCGACTGAGCCGAGTGTGTGCATGCCGTCATGCCCGCATTTCAGGCAGCGGGGCAGCATCATTCCTGCGCCGGGTGCCAAGTCCCTTACCTTGGTCGCCAATTCCGGCAATCCCGCCCGGCTGACAGCTTCGGCATAGGCCATCACCGCATCGGTGTAGGCGTCCTGTGCGGCTT
>DAIAZB010000485.1 GCA_027443745.1 Thiomonas sp.
TGACGACAGAACCCGACGACGAAGCGCTGGCTGCATTCGACCAGGCCGCAGAACAACCCGAAGCGCCGGCGGCGCGCATGAGCAGGCTCTACCGACACCCAGGTGGACCGCTTGTGGCGTGGCTGTTCGACGACGCGCGCCTACGGCTTCACAGCGCGGCGAAGCTGGCAGAGGAGCTCGGTGTGAGCATCGAAGAGCTGAAGCTGCTTGAGCGCGGCCAGGCGCTGACGTTGCTTCGCCACCGCGCCTTCATCGCCAGCGTGGCACGCTATCTCGGCATCCCACCCATCACTGCGCGACTGCTCACTGGCGACATCAGCATCCGAGACTTCGCCACCGTGGCAGAGTCGGAGGAGGTGGTTATCGAGCGCGAGTTTGCGCGTTTCTGCGCAAACCCCCAGCTGCGCGCACTCATCCCCGAGGCCTGCGATGAGCCGTCGCTGGACTACAAGCGATTCTTGCTTGACGTGCACGCAACCCACCGAGAGCTCGACTGGCCAGACCTTCCACGACTACCTGAAATTCTGAGGTGGCTGCAGCGCGCGGCGGTTGTGCACAACGCCAACGAAGTCGCTGCTGCTGCGGCGAACGATGAGGGCGGGGATGGCGGTGTGGGACCGGGCGAGCAGGAGAGGTGAGTTGAGGCGGTGGCCTCACTCGCTGAAGACTGATTGATGTGTTGAGGCGGGCCTGCGGGCCCGTCTTTTTTTGCTTGGCATGCGGGTGTCTACACGTAGGACCTAGGTCAACAACCCACGTGGAGGAATTCGACATGACCAATGTGACTACGACGCACCGCGGCTTCGGCGTCGTGCTGGACCCGGTGCAATTTGCCGCACAGCTCGCCTCGCTCAAGCAAAGGCCGAAGTACCAGGGGAGGGCGCTGTATGTGAAGTTGCCTGACGCTGTTGCCAGGCTGTTCGAGAGCCCGCTCGTGCCCATCAGGCATTCGCTTGCAATCTCAGGCGGCGCAGCTCTACCGGTCGCAGCGCTGACGTTGCAAGCGGCGGGCACGCAAATCGTCTGTCTGGTGCCGCTCGCAACGCAGGATGCTCGCGACTGGCTGGTCGAGTCCGTCGAGCGCCAAAGGCGCATCTACGTCGCAGTGACTATCGATGAGCGCGGGCAGGTGGTCGTCATGCAAGCGGAGACGCCGGTGCGCGATTTCACTGGCCGCGAGTGGCTTGCGGTCAAGGAACGGCTTGTCGCTTGGCGCGCTACAGACCCTGCCGCGGAAATGGCTGATGTGCTGGAGGTGTTGCGCAGCATCGAGCAAGATGTCGGTTCGGAGGTGGCAGGCTTCAGCGTGCAGGATAGGTGGATTTTTGTCTGCGTGCCGCACCATCAGGACGGTGTCGGCGCGGGGACCTCGGCGGAGTCTGGCGAAGTTGCTGCGGTCGTGCATTGAATGAGCTCCCCCTGAGTGAGGGGGCACTCAGGCCAGAGCATTGTGAGCATTCTTGGTGGCCCTTCGGGGCCGCCGTCTTTTTCGTTGGCTCAGTCATCAAGTCGTGTTGATGGCATGCCGGTCAGCAAGCGGGGCGCCTCGCGAGAGCAATTGGCGGTGCTGATAGCGATGGCTTGGGGCTCGCGCAATGGCTGCATCGCGGTGCTGCCGTTCGACCCGAGCGTCTCGACGGTGGACGCGACTCAAAGCGCAGACCCGCGACCAACATGCGCGGAATGTAGCCACAGTGAAACCATGAATGCGATTGACTCGGAAAGATGCTTCTTAAGTAATTGAAAAACAACAGAAAAAAACAGTGAGGCCGCTACTGCTGCATCATGGGCGTGTGGCGGGCGAGCGTATCGTCGGCGATGGGCTGTGGATGGGACATGGAGATCGGGCGATGGGCACGGGCGGCGGGGCCCGGCAACGTCGAAGTTTCGCACATGCGCCCTGGCCGCCGGCGACTGGTCTCGCGGCGGGCGGCGTCGGGGCCTAACACCGGAGTGCGCAAGCTCTGGCGGGAGATTAACGACCCTGAACATAAGATGGTTTGAGGGCGTGAATTCGCGCGCTTTCAGGCATCGGATCGGCGGGGACCGGGCAGGGACACAGCCATGCTGCGCCGTGCCGCGCATCGGTCCGCGCCGTATCCGCCGGGGGATCGATATGGGCATCAGGACACTTCAGGCACGGCGGCGCTGGCCGCAGGCGATCGCGTCGCTGTTGTTGGCGGGGGCTGGGCTGGCCCCGATGAGCGCGCGGGCCAGCGACGGCACCATCACGGTCAACGGGCAGGTGACCGCCAACACCTGCACCATCAACGCCGGCGCACCCAACCTGACCGTGACCCTGCCGACGGTGTCGACGGCGGCGCTGCCCGCCGGCGCGGTGGCCGGCGCCACCGCGGTGACCGTCAGCTATTCGGCCTGTTCCGCCGGCCTGGTCAGCGCGACCATGTACTTCGAGGCCAGCGCCAACGTCGACGCGAGCACGGGGTGTCTGAAGAACACGGCCACGACCAGTCCCTCCAACGTCGAGGTGTGCTTCACCAACGCCGACGGAACGGCGATCAACATGAGCAAGCCCAGCGGCTCGCAAGGCGCCACGGTGGCGGCGCTGAGCGGCAGCGCGGGCACCGACACCTTCCTGGTGCAGTACTCGGCGGCGGGTGGTGCCGCCACCGCTGGGACCTATAGCTCCCAGGTCACCTATTCCGTCGTGTACCAGTAGCGCGGTGGTGCCGGTGCACGGGGCGCGAACCATGGCGCGGTACAAGCGCGGGCGGCACCGGGCGGGTGCCTGGCGACTGGCGCTGCTGCTGGCCCTGCTCGGCGCGGGCGCGCCGCAGGCGCCGGGCGCGCTGGTGCTCACCGGCACCCGGTTGATCTACCCCGCGGTGGCTCACCAGGTACGCATCGGGGTGCTCAACGTCGGCAAGCAGCCGGCGCTGATGCAGGCCTGGATCGACGCCGGCGATGCCGAGGCACCGCCCCAGGACATCCGGGTTCCCTTCGTGCTCACGCCGCCGATGGCCCGCATCGATCCCGGGAAGAGCCAGGCGCTGAGCGTGGTGTTCACCGGTCCGCCGCTGCCGGCCGATCGCGAAAGCGTGTTCTGGCTCAACGTGGTGGACATCCCTCCCCGACCGCGAACCGAGCCGGGGCGCAACTACATCCAGTTCGCGGTGCGCACCCGCATCAAGCTGCTGTACCGGCCGGCCGCCCTGCACGGCAACCCCGAAGAGGCCATGCGCGCGCTGCGCTGGCGCGAGATCTGCCGCGCGGGCCAATGCAGCGTGGTAGCGGACAACCCCACCGCCTACGCGATCGCCATCGTGGATTTGCGTTGCCAGGCCGGCGCGCGGGTGGTGGCGCAGCACCTACAGGGAACCGCGCTGCCCTTCGGCGCGGCGCGTTGGCGGGTGCCCCCTTCGCCGAGGGTTCGTTCGGTGCGTTACGCGGTGATCAACGATTACGGAGCCCTGGTGCATGCGCACGAGTCGCTCGCGCCGTGAAAGGCGCCCGCCGTGCGCTCGCGATCGCGTCCCGGTCCCGTTTCGCATGGCCGTTCGCGCCGCGGTCACGCCGGATGGCGGGCGGGCGTGGCGGCGTGGATCTGCGCGCTCGGCATCGTCGCAGCCTGCGCGTCGCCCGCGCCGCGGGTGCGCTTCGATCCGCGCCTGGTGTTCGGAGGCGGCCAGGGCGCGCGCGACGTGTCGGAGTTCGAGCGTTCCCATCCCGTGCCGGCGGGGATCTATGCCAGCGTGGTGTATTTCAACGGCGCGTATCTGGACAGGCGCGACATGCGTGTCGGCGGGACGTCCCCGGGCGCGCGCGGTACCGTATGCCTGGATCGCGGACTGCTGCGCCGGCTGGACCTGTCGCCGCGCCATCTGCGCGCATCGGCGCGCGTCTGGCTGGCGGGCGAGGCGGCGCCGGATTGCCTGCCTCCCGAGCGCATCGCCCGGGGTCTGCACGCACGCTTCGACCTGTCGCGTCTGCGCGTGGACATCACGGCCCCCGCGGTGCTGCTCGAACACCGGCCGCGCGGCTGGGTGTCTGCGCGCTCGTGGAGCGACGGCATCGTGGCGGGTCGTCTGAACTACCAGTTCAATGCCGTGCGCAGCCACGGCGCCGAGGGTGGTGGCGAGCCCACGCAGGTCTTCCTGGGGCTGGCCGGGGGACTCAACCTGGGCGCCTGGCAGTTGCGCCATGCGGGAACCCTGGACGGCACGACGGGGCAGGGTCTGCACTACAGCAGCTCGCGCAGCAACCTGCGCCACGATCTCGCGCGCCTGGGCGGCTATGTGCTGCTCGGGCAGGGGCAGAGCGACGGCCAGCTGTTCGACAGCGTGGGATTCCGGGGCATCGCGCTGGCCAGCGATGCGCGCATGCAGCCCGCGTCGCTTCAGGGCTACGCGCCGGTGATCCACGGATTCGCGGCCGCGCCCTCGACCGTGCGGGTGTCGCAGAACGGCGTGCTGCTGTATCAGACTTCGGTACCCGCCGGAGCCTTCGAGATCGACGACCTGTACGCGCCGGCCGCCGGCGGAGCGCTGCAGGTCACGGTGCGCACGCTGGACGGACGCAGCAGCCGCTTCACGGTGCCCATGTCGGATGTGCCGCAATTGCAGCGCTCCGGCCATGCCAGCTACCAATGGGTGGCCGGCCGCCTGCGGGGCAGCGCCGGCGGCGCCGGCATGCCCGCGATGCTGGGCAGCGTGCTGTACGGGATCGACGACACGCTCACCGGCGAGGCCGGGATCGTCGCCGCGCGGGGCTACCACGCGGCCCTGCTCGGCGCCGCGACCAACACCCGGGCCGGCGCCTTCGAACTGGACTTCAGCGATGCGCGCTTCGC
>DAIAZB010000486.1 GCA_027443745.1 Thiomonas sp.
GTCCGAACCCCAAGCCGGCTCCAGTCTCTCGGATATCGCCACCCGCGCCGTGCCGGATGGCGACGACTTCGAGACGGACGCACTCGGCCCGCGCTACCGCCTGTTCGGCAACAAGATGTGGATATCGGCCGGCGAGCACGAACTCACGGAGAACATCGTGCATCTGGTGCTGGCCAAGATTCCCGGGCCCGATGGCAAGCTCATCCCCGGTCCGCGCGGCATTTCACTGTTCATCGTGCCCAAGATCCTGGTGGATGCCCAGGGCCAGCTCGTCCTCAGGCGCGACGCACCCCAGAACCAACACGACTCCCACGGTGGGAACCCCGGCGGGCCCGCTTCGGGGGCAACTGCGTATCTTCGCAACGACATCACCCTGGCCGGGCTCAACCACAAATGCGGTTGGCGCGGCACGCCCAACACCCTGCTGAGTTTCGGCGACGGGCGCCATCCGGTGCGTGGTGCGGCAGGTGCCATCGGCTGGCGCGTCGGTGCGCCCGGAGACGGCCTGCGTTGCATGTTCCACATGATGAACGAAGCGCGCATCGGCGTCGGTCTGGCTGCCGCCATGTTGGGCATGGCGGGCTTCGAGGCATCGCTGGCCTATGCGCGCCAGCGCCCGCAGGGACGCCCTGTCGGCCCCGCAGGCAAAGATCCGAGCCTGCCGCCTGTGGCCATCATCGACCATGCCGACGTGAAACGCATGCTGCTGGCGCAGAAGACATACGCCGAAGGCGCCCTGGCGCTGGAACTCTACTGCGCGCGGCTGGTGGACGAACACCGCACCGGAAGCGAAACCTCGGCGCGCGATGCCGGTCTTTTGCTGGACGTGCTCACGCCCATCGCCAAGAGCTGGCCGTCGGAATGGTGTCTCGAGGCCAACAGCCTGGCCATTCAGGTGCATGGCGGCTACGGCTACACGCGCGACTTTCCGGTGGAGCAGTACTGGCGCGACAACCGCCTCAACATGATCCACGAAGGCACCCACGGCATTCAGGCCCTCGACCTGCTCGGCCGCAAGGTGGTGATGCAAAGCGGTGCCGGTCTGGGCGAGCTCGCTGCACGCGTGCGCGCCACCGCGACCCGAGCCGAAGCCCTGCCGGCCCTGCAGGCGCACGCCGCGGCGCTGAACGTGGCGCTGCAACACTTGCTCGCGGCCACCCGCGCCGCATGGGAAGGTGACGACCCGGCGGCGACCCTGGCCAACGCCACGCCCTACATGCAGGCCTTCGGCCACGTGGTGCTGGGATGGATCTGGCTGGACGTGGCGCTGGTCGCACAGGCGCATGTGCATCGCGCCGACAGCTCGGACTTCCACCACGGAAAACTCCAGGCCTGTCACTATTTCTTCGCCTACGAACTGCCCAAGATCCAGGCCTGGCTGCAGGTCGTCGCCCAGCGCGACCCCACCTGCCGCACGATGCAGGACGCCTGGTTTTGAAGCCGCAGCGACGATCGACGACCGAAGCCGAGCGACCATGACATCCACCGTGCAAGGGCTTTTCGATCTCAGTGGGCGCTGCGCACTCGTCACCGGCGGTTCGCGCGGGCTTGGGCTGCAAATGGCGCAGGCGCTGGGGGACATGGGTGCCAGACTCGCCCTCGTCGCGCGCAAGGCCGATGAACTGGAGCAGGCGCGGGAGCATTTGCACGGCCTGGGCCTGCAGGCGCAGGTTTTTCCGGTCGATCTTGTGCGCCGCGAAGCCATCGCGCCGCTGGTGCGGAGCGTGCGGGAAGCGCTGGGCGGCATCGACATCCTGATCAACAACGCCGGCGCCAGTTGGGGCGCGCCGGCCGAGGACTACCCCGATGAAGCCTGGGACAAGGTCATGCGCCTGAATGTGGACGCGGTGTTCGGCCTGTGCCGCGAGGTCGGCAAACACTGCATGATGACCCAGGGTCGCGGCAGCATCGTCAACGTCGCATCCATCGCCGGCCTGCGCGGCAACCCGCTGCCCATGCGCACCATCGCCTACAACACATCGAAAGGCGCGGTGATCAATTTCACCCGGGCGCTGGCGGCGGAATGGGGGCAATACGGCATCCGTGTCAACGCCATCCTGCCGGGATTTTTCCCGTCCCGAATGACCGCGGGTTTGCTCGACACGATGCGCGATCAGATCATGCAGAAAACACCGCTGGCGCGCCTGGGCGGCGAGCAGGATCTGATGGGCGCGGCCGTGTTTTTCGCCAGCGATGCATCGCGCCACATCACCGGCCAGTGCCTGGCGGTGGACGGCGGCGCAAGCTGCATCTGACAGCGCCGGCCGCGAGCCCCCATGATGCGAACCGACGCCACCCCGGCAACAGCCGACATGCAGCAAGCCCAAGGCGGGCCGCCGTCGACCCTGGATGCACCGCGAGGGCAGGGTGGCCGGCAAACCGCGCGCAGCGCGCTCGCGGCTATCACCAGCGTCGTGCTGGCCGGTGGCGGCAACCGCTGCTGGTGGCAGGCGGGCATGTGGGATGTGCTGGGAGCCGAGGGGCTGGCGCCGAGGCGCGTGGCCGGCGTCTCCGCCGGTGCGGCCACGGCCTGCATGCTGCTGGCGGGCAAAACCGCGCAGACCCTGGAGCACTACGGCCGCATGACGGCGCGCAACCCGCGCAATGTCTACCCCGAGCGCTTGCTGCGCGGCGAGCGCGCGTTTCCGCATGCGCAGATGTACCGCGACGCGCTGCTCACCCTCTTCGACACGCAAGCGCTCGCGGTGCTGCGCGGGCAAGTTCCGGTCTATGTGCAAGTCGCGCGTTTGCCGCGCTGGCTCGGTGCGCGCAGCGGTGTGGTGGCGGGCATCCTGGCCTACCAGTTCGACAAGCAGATGCGCAAACTGCTGCATCCGCGCGCGGGCCGCAACCTGGGCTTCGAGCCGGAGGTCCTGCTCGCCCAGAATTGCCGCACGCCGGATGAACTCGCCGACCTCCTGCTCGCCTCCAGTTGCACCCCGCCGTTCACGCCGGTGATGCGCTTGCACGGCCGCCCGGTGCTCGACGGCGGCATGGTCGACAACGTCCCGGTTGATGCCCTGCCGCCTGAGGCCGACGACGGCGTGACCCTGGTGCTGCTCACCCGACGCTATCCGCGAGCCTTGCCGCAAACGGCACGTCGCGTCTACATCCAGCCCTCGCGCCATGTGCCGGTGCGTGGCTGGGATTACACCAACCCCCATGGCATTCGCGCCGCCTACGAACTTGGGCGGAACGATGCGCGCCAACTGCTCGTTCGCATGGGCGAACGCGGTCTGGCAACTTTCCTGGAGAACACCGATGGCTGACCATAATCTGCAACTCGTCCTGGCCGAGAGGCCCAGCGGCTGGGTGGAAGAACACCACTTCCGGCTCGAACACACCCCCGTGCCCGAGCCGGGCGAGGGTGAAGTGCTGGTGCGCAACCACTGGCTGTCGCTCGACCCGTACATGCGCGGGCGCATGTCCGATGCGAAGTCCTACGCCGAGCCGGTGGCACTGGGCGCGGTGATGGTGGGCGGCACGGCCGGCGAGGTCGTGGCCTCGCGCGATCCGCATTTCAAGCCCGGCGACAAGGTGGTCGGCATGCTGGGATGGCAGTTGTATGGTGTCGCTCCCGCGCGTGCCCTGCAAAAGGTCGATGTGACCCATGTCCCGCTGTCGGCCTACCTCGGCCCGGTGGGTATGCCCGGCGTCACGGCCTGGCATGGGCTCAACGCCATTTGCAAGCCGAAGGCGGGCGAGACCGTGGTGGTGACCGCAGCTTCCGGCGCGGTGGGCAGCGTGGTGGGCCAGCTTGCCAAGGCCAAGGGCTGCCGCGCCGTGGGCGTGGCGGGCGGTGCGGAGAAATGCCGCTATGTGGTGGAGGAACTCGGCTTCGATGCCTGCGTCGACTACAAGGCCGGCAACCTCAAGGCCGACCTCAAGGCGGCGCTGCCCCATGGGGTGGACGGCCTGTTCGAGAATGTCGGCGGCGAGATTTTCGACACGCTGCTGACGCGCACCAACGCCTTCGGCCGCATTGCGCTGTGCGGCATGATCGCCGACTACAACACCACCGAGCCGTACTGCATGAAGAACCTGCGCACGGTCTTGATCAACCGCCTGACACTCCAGGGTTTCATCGTCTCCGAGCACATGGACCAGTGGCCCGCCGCGCTGCGCGAACTCGGCAGCCTGGTGGCCAGCGGCAAGCTGCAATGGCGCGAGTCGGTGGCCCAGGGGCTGGAACAGGCACCCGCCGCCTTCATCGGCATGCTCAAAGGCCAGAACTTCGGCAAACAGTTGGTCAAACTGAACTGAACCAGGGATAAGC
>DAIAZB010000487.1 GCA_027443745.1 Thiomonas sp.
GATTTGATGGGTGCGGCCGTGTTTTTCGCCAGCGATGCATCGCGCCACGTCACCGGCCAGTGCCTGGCGGTGGACGGCGGCGCAAGCTGCATCTGACAGCGCTGGCAGCGATCTCCAAGGATGTGATGCAAGCAGACGCCACCCTGGAAGCAGCCGACGTGCAGCAAGCACGGCGCGAGGCGCCATCAGCACGCGATGCGTCGCGAAAGCCGGTTGAGCGGCAAAGCGCGCGCGCCGCACTCGCGGCCGTCACCAGCGTCGTGCTGGCCGGTGGCGGCAACCGCTGCTGGTGGCAGGCGGGCATGTGGGATGTGCTGGGAGCCGAGGGACTGGCGCCGAGGCGCGTGGCTGGCGTGTCGGCCGGTGCGGCAACGGCCTGCATGCTGCTGGCGGGCAAAACCGAACAGACCCTGGAGCACTACGGCCGCATGACGGCGCGCAACCCACGCAACGTCTACCCCGAACGCCTGCTGCGCGGCGAGCGCGTGTTTCCGCATGCGCAGATGTACCGCGAGGCGCTGCTCACCATCCTTGACGCACAAGCGCTCGAGGTGCTGCGCGGGCAAGCTCCCGTCTATGTGCAGGTCGCGCGTTTGCCGCGCTGGCTCGGTGCGCGCAGTGGCATCCTGGCGGGCATCCTGGCCTACCAGTTCGACAAGCAGATGCGCAAGCTGCTGCATCCGCGCGCGGGCCGCAACCTGGGCTTCGAGCCGGAGGTCCTGCTCGCCCAGAATTGCCGCACGCCGGATGAACTCGCCGACCTCCTGCTCGCGTCCAGTTGCACCCCGCCGTTCACGCCGGTGATGCGCTTGCACGGCCGCCCGGTGCTCGACGGCGGCATGGTGGACAACGTCCCGGTGGATGCACTGCCGCCTGAAGCCGACGACGGCGTGACTCTGGTGCTGCTCACCCGGCGCCACCCGCGATCCCTGCCGCAAACGGCACGTCGCGTCTACATCCAGCCCTCGCGCCATGTGCCGGTGCGTGGCTGGGATTACACCAACCCCCATGGCATTCGCGCCGCCTACGAACTTGGGCGGAACGATGCGCACCAACTGCTCGTTCGCATGGGCGAACGCGATCTGGCAACTTTCCTGGAGAACACCGATGGCTGACCATAATCTGCAACTCGTCCTGGCCGAGAGGCCCAGCGGCTGGGTGGAAGAACACCACTTCCGGCTCGAACACACTCCCGTGCCCGAGCCGGGCGAGGGTGAAGTGCTGGTGCGCAACCACTGGCTGTCGCTCGACCCGTACATGCGCGGGCGCATGTCCGACGCGAAGTCCTACGCCGAGCCGGTGGCACTGGGCGCGGTGATGGTGGGCGGCACGGCCGGCGAGGTCGTGGCCTCGCGCGATCCGCATTTCAAGCCCGGCGACAAGGTGGTCGGCATGCTGGGATGGCAGTTGTATGGCGTCGCTCCCGCGCGTGCCCTGCAAAAGGTCGATGTGACCCATGTGCCGCTGGCGGCCTATCTCGGTCCGGTGGGTATGCCCGGCGTCACGGCCTGGTACGGGCTGAACGCCATCTGCGCCCCCAAGGCTGGCGAGACCGTGGTGGTGACCGCGGCTTCCGGCGCGGTGGGCAGCGTGGTGGGCCAACTCGCCAAGGCCAAGGGCTGCCGCGCCGTGGGTGTGGCGGGCGGTGCGGAGAAATGCCGCTATGTGGTGGAGGAACTCGGCTTCGACGCCTGCGTCGACTACAAGGCCGGCAACCTCAAGGCCGACCTCAAGGCGGCGCTCCCCCATGGGGTGGACGGCCTGTTCGAGAATGTCGGTGGCGAGATTTTCGATACGCTGCTGACGCGCACCAACGCCTTCGGCCGCATTGCGCTGTGCGGCATGATCGCCGACTACAACACCACCGACCCGTACTGCATGAAGAACCTGCGCACGGTCTTGATCAACCGCCTGACACTCCAGGGTTTCATCGTCTCCGAGCACATGGACCAGTGGCCCGCCGCGCTGCGCGAACTCGGCGGCCTGGTGGCCAGCGGCAAGCTGCAATGGCGCGAGTCGGTGGCCCAGGGGCTGGAACAGGCACCCGCCGCCTTCATCGGCATGCTCAAAGGCCAGAACTTCGGCAAACAGTTGGTCAAACTGAACTGAACCAGGGATAAGC
>DAIAZB010000488.1 GCA_027443745.1 Thiomonas sp.
CCACTGGCTGCAGGAGCAGGACAGCCGCAGCGACGCGGTGATGGCGGTGCTGCGCCAGGCCTACGGGGACAACGCCAGGCTGTGGTTCCAGCGCTGGCGCATGTTCTGGATGGCCTGCGCCGAGCTGTTCGGCTACGCCGACGGCCAAGAGTGGCTGGTGGCGCACTACCGCTTCGTGCGGCCATAGGCAGCCGACCATGCGACGCGCCTGCGCGCTGCTGCTGGCGCTGATGTCGTGCCTGGGCCATGCCAGCGCCGATACCTTGCCGCCGATCCGGCCCGTGCCCCACGTCGATCTTCCACGCTTCATGGGCAAGTGGTATCTGATCGCGGCGATTCCCACCGTGTTCGAACGCGACGCATGGAACGCGGTGGAGACCTATGCGCTGCAGAAGGACGGCCGCATCCATGTCACCTTCCGTTTCAACAAGGGTGCCGCCGACGGTCCGGTCAAAGCGATCCATTCGACCGCCTACGTGCATCCCGGCAGCGGCGGGGCGGTCTGGGGCGTGCAGGTCTTCTGGCCGATCAGGGCGCAGTACATCGTGGCCTGGCTGAAGCCCGATTACAGCCAGATGATCGTGGCACGCGATGCACGCGACTACACCTGGGTGTTCGCGCGCACGCCCACCGTGCCGGCCGCCGCGTGGGCGACGCTGCAGGCGCAGGTCGCGGCGCTGGGTTACGACCCCTCGAAGCTGCGCAGGATTCCGCAGTAGCCACCGTCCGGGAGGCAACGCCCGGCGCAGCCGTGGTGTCGATGCGCGACGTCGCTTTGCGTCTGTCGGCAGGCTCGCATGCGACAAACGGCGCGTTCGCCGTGTGGATGGCGCGTGCTACATTTCGCCCCGTTCCCCGCCTTTTCTGGTCGAGCGCGTGTCGCGACGCAGGGCCCACCGAAAACCCATCGCATGGCTAGCGTGGCTGGCCATGGCACTGCTGGTCGTGGCGCCGCTGGTGTCGCGCATCCTGCCGACCGCGCCAGCGGCGATGGCCCAAGCCATGGGCATGGGGCACCCGCACGCCGGCGCGAATGCCGGCCATCCATCCAGACACGATGGCAGGCGGGATCCCACGGACTGCTGTGGCTACTGCGTGCTGTTCGGCCGGCAGTCGCTGCTGGCTACGCATACGATCCTTTACCTGCTGCCGGCCGCACCGCTCGTGGCCGTGGCGACGGCCTACCGGATTCCGTCGCTGGAACCGCCCGCCCGCTTATGGGCCCGTCCTCGCGGACCGCCTGCTTCGACCTGAACCACAGGCAGGCCCGTGCCGATCCGGCCAGGTCGATGCCTTTCCATCCTCGATGCCGAGCAGCGGTACGCGCATGCCATCGCATGCGGTCGCCGCGCCGGTGTCCGTGGGCCTGTTCCCAGCGAGCGAACCATCAGGCGTTCGCCGCGCCTTCCCGGGTCGAATCTTCCATGTCTATCACACCATCCCCGTCCTCCAGGGCATCGCGTCGTCGTCCTCCGTGGCGCAACGCCGCCCGCGGCGGAGCCTTCCTGCTCTCCACCGCGCTGGCGCCGCAGCTAGCCCACGCCTGCGCCACC
>DAIAZB010000489.1 GCA_027443745.1 Thiomonas sp.
CGACGGCGTCACCTACCACCAGTACCTCAGCGAGCTGACTTACCTGCTGTTCCTGAAGATGATGAAGGAGACCGGCCAGGAAGATCGGCTCAAGGTCTGGAAGCCGACCGAGCGCAAGAAGGGCGCGCCCAAGGTGGAACAACCGGGCACGCGCTGGGACGATCTGCTCAACGCCTCGGCACCGGACCGGCTGGACATCTACAAGGAGATGCTGCTGGACTACGGCCTGCATGGCCGCGGAGCGGTGCAAGAGATCTACGCCAACGCCAACACCTTCATCACCAAACCCGCCACGCTCAGCAAGCTGGTGACCGACATCGACGGCCTCGACTGGTACAGCGTGCAGCGTGACGACTTGGGTGATCTGTACGAAGACCTGCTGGAGCGCAACGCCGGCGAGAAGAAGAGCGGCGCCGGCCAGTACTTCACGCCGCGCCATCTGATCGACAGCATCGTCACGGTGATGAAGCCCACGCTGGGTGACGTGATTCAGGACCCAGCCGCAGGCACCTGCGGCTTCCTGATCGCTGCGAACAACTACCTGCGCCAACACAGTGACTTCGACAGCCTGAGCGACGCGGCGCAGCGCAGGTATCGCAACCAGACCTTTCACGGCATGGAACTGGTGCAGGACACGCACCGCCTGGCGCTGATGAACATGCTGCTGCACGGCATCGAAGGGGGCGTGATCTACGGCGACACGCTCAGCGACGACCACAAGGCTCTGCCGCCCGCCACGCTGATCCTGTCGAACCCGCCCTTCGGAACGAAGAAGGGTGGCGGCCTGCCAACTCGTGGCGACCTGACCTTCGAGACCAGCAACAAGCTGTTCGCCTTCCTGC
Organism: Thiomonas sp.; assembly: GCA_027443745.1. The sequence goes on from DAIAZB010000489.1 coordinate 843, forward strand.
AGCATATCTACCGTGCGTTGAAGCCCGGTGGCCGGGCAGCGGTGGTATTGCCCGACAACGTGCTGTTCGAGAGCAACGTCGGCACCGACATCCGGCGCGATCTCATGGACAAATGCAGCCTGCATACGATCCTGCGCCTGCCCACCGGTATCTTCTACGCGCAGGGCGTGAAGACCAATGTGTTGTTCTTCACCCGCGGCGAGACCGACAAGGGCAACACCAAGGAAGTGTGGGTGTACGACTTGCGCGCCAACATGCCGCAGTTCGGCAAGCGCACGCCATTCACACGCGACTATTTCCGCACGCCCGCTGATGTCCCGGCCGGCCAGTCGCGCGACAAGTTCGAAGACGTGTTCGGAGACGACCCTCTAGGGGGACCTGAAGCGCTGGCCAAACGCGTGGACGCGGGCAATGCGGGTCGCTGGCGCCGGTTCACGCGCGAACAGGTCGCGCAGCGCGGCGACAACCTTGACATCAGCTGGCTCAAAGACGACAGCGTTGACACCGAGCAGGCAGCGAGCGATGAGCCCGCGCTCGTTGCTCGCCTTGCGCTGCGTGAGTTGAATGCAGCCGTTATCGAACTTAGGGCACTACTCGACGAACTGGGCGAAGACCCAGACGCAGAGCTGGAAGAACTGATTGGGGGTGACCTTGGCGTTGGCGAGGCCGTAGCGCATGAATGAGTTGCCGGCATCGTGGGAATGGTCGACGCTTGGGGAGCTCGCCCCATACATCCAGCGCGGGAAGTCGCCCAAGTACGCGGACCACAGTGACTTGCCAGTCGTGAACCAGAAGTGCATTCGATGGAATCGCCTGGAAGCCGAACATCTCAAGTTCATCCACCCCGATCAGATGGCGGCATGGGACGAGTCTAGATACATCCGGGCAGGAGACGTGCTTTGGAACAGCACCGGGACGGGGACGGTCGGTAGAGCCTATCTGGTCAGGGAAGGCGACTGCACGCCACCGAAGGTGGTGGACTCGCACGTGACGATTGTCCGTGCTGCATCGGAGATTGAGCCTCGGTATCTGTTCGGTTGGATTCGGAGCCCGGCCGTACAGAACAAGATCCTGGACATGTGCGATGGCACGACCAACCAGATCGAGCTGAGCCGAGCGGCCATCGCCGAAACAGCATTGCCAGTCGCTCCGGTGGCGGAGCAGGAACGCATCGCTGACCAACTCGACACCTTGCTGGCCCGCATCGAAGCCTGCAAAGACCGCCTGGATGCGGTTCCAGCCTTGCTCAAGCGGTTTCGACAGGCGGTATTGAGCGCTGCAACATCAGGCGCGCTCACCGATGGGTGGCAAAGGGATGACACTTCATGGCGAAGCGTGGTCCTTGCCGACGTCGCGCGTGACTTCACCTACGGTTCCGCCGCCAAGTCCTCGAAGGTGGGAAAGGTTCCCGTGCTGAGGATGGGCAACATCCAAGGCGGCAAACTCGACTGGAGTGATTTGGTCTACACGTCTGATTCGGCGGAGATTGAGAGGTACAGCCTGAGGAAGGGCGACGTTCTCTTCAACAGAACCAACAGCCCCGAACTGGTCGGCAAGGCAGCGGGCTATCAGGGCGAACGCGCTGCGATCTACGCTGGATACCTCATTCGTGTCAGGTGCTCGCCTGATCTCCTGCCGGAGTACTTGAACTACTGTCTCGGGAGCAAGCGTGGACGTGACTATTGCTGGTCCGTGAAGTCGGATGGCGTGAGTCAGTCCAACATCAACGCAAAGAAGCTCGCGAACTTTCCGTTTGCGTTGCCTTCGATGGTCGAGCAAACTGAAATCGTCCGCCGGGGGGAGGCGCTCCTCAAGATTGCTGATCGCATCGAAGCTTGCCACGCCGCCGCACAGGTTCACGCCCAGCGCCTGACGCCGCTGACGCTGGCCAAGGCTTTCCGCGGAGAGCTGGTTCCACAAAACCCCGACGACGAGCCGGCTGGCGCTCTACTGGCCCGCATCGCCGAACAGCATGCCACCTTGGGCGCCGAACCGAAGGCCCGCCTACCCCGCCGAGCCCGCGCCTCACTTGCCCCGAAGGAAGCCGCCCCCATGACCAAGAGCCGCCAAGACGATGATGTGATGGGCCAACCCTACTTGGCCAAGCACCTGTGCCGCCTCGGCACCCCGGCCAGCGCCGAAGCGCTGTTCCAGGTAGCTCAGTTGACCGTGGCCGATTTCTACAAGCAGTTGGCCTGGGAGGTAGCCAAGGGCCACGTGAAGAACAACCAGACGACACTGGAGCCTGGCCATGCGGCTCGATAAGGTCTACATCGACGGCTTCAAGAACCTGAAGCAGTTGGAGGTGGACTTCGATGAGCGCCAGCTCACCACGGTGCTCATCGGCCAGAACGGCGCAGGCAAGTCCAACCTGATCGAAGCCATCACCCAGGTCTTCCGCTGGGTGGACATGCGGCGCAGCGAGCCGCGCTTTCGCTATCGGGTTGAGTACCGCATCCAGCCACAGGGCCACACCGTGCCCGAGCCGCCGCGCGTGACC
>DAIAZB010000490.1 GCA_027443745.1 Thiomonas sp.
CCTTGCGCTCGTGATCGAGGCGCATTTCGGCAGCCAGCGCATGCGCCTGCAGTCGCTCGCCGTGCGCGAGCACGGAGGCAATGCGGCCCAGGCGCTGCGCGCCGGCATGGCTGACCTCGATGATGCTGGTGCGCTTGATGAAGTCGTACACCCCGAGCGGCGAGGAGAAACGGGCCGTGCCTGAGGTCGGCAGCACATGGTTGGGACCGGCGCAGTAGTCGCCGAGCGACTCGGAGGTGTAGGCGCCGAGGAATATGGCGCCGGCATGGCGCAACCGTGCAGCAATGGCATGCGGTGCTGCGGCCGACACTTCCAGGTGCTCGGGAGCGATGCGGTCGGCCAGTTCGCAAGCCTCGTCGAGGTTGCGCACCTGAATGAGAGCACCACGGCCCGATAGCGATGCGGCGATGATGTCGCGGCGGCTCATCTGCGGCAGCAGACGGCGGATTTCGCCGGCGACCGCGTCGAGATAGGCCGCGTCCGGGCATAGCAGAATGCTTTGCGCCAATTCGTCATGCTCAGCCTGGGAACACAAATCCATCGCCACCCATTCCGGCGGGGTGGTGCCATCGGCGATGACCAGGATTTCCGAAGGCCCGGCAATCATGTCGATGCCGCAGACGCCGAACACGCGGCGCTTGGCCGCAGCCACATAGGCATTGCCGGGACCGGTGATCTTGTCCACTTTGGGTACGGTGGCCGTGCCGTAAGCCAGGGCGCCAACCGCCTGCGCGCCGCCGATGGCGAACGCCCGGCCGACCCCGGCCACGGCCGCTGCTGCCAGCACCAGCGGATTGCGCTCGCCGCCCGGTGTGGGCACGACCATGATGATTTCCGGCACGCCGGCAACATGGGCGGGAATGGCGTTCATCAGGACCGATGATGGATAAGCCGCCTTGCCGCCCGGCACGTAGATACCCACTCGTTCCAGCGGCGTGACCTTCTGGCCCAGCAGCGTACCGTCGGCATCGACATACTCCCAGCTTTGGCCAACCTGCAGCATTTGGCGCTGGTGGTAGTCGCGCACACGCTCAGCGGCTTGTTCCAGGGCGCTGCGCTGCTCAGCGGGAATGTGCATCAGCGCGGCGCGCAGTTCAGCCTGCGAGATTTCGAGCGCGGCCATGCTCGGCGCGTCGAACTGATCGAGACGGCGCGTGCAATCGAGCACAGCGGCATCGCCGCGCTGGCGCACGTCGGCCAGGATGTCGGCGGCACGGGCGTCGATCTCGGCATTCTCTTCAGCCATGCGGGCGAAGAGCTGGGCGTACTGCGTCTCGAAGTCAGGGCTCGCGGTGTCGAGACGCCGCAACAGCAAGTCGGAAGCGGATGCGTTCATGCAGGTATGGATGCGTTGGATGCTGCGGCGGCACGCAGGTTGTCGACCAAAGGTTTGAGTGTGGCGGTCTTGGTCTTGAACGCGGCCTGGTTGACGATGAGTCGAGCGGAGATGTCCATGATGGCTTCGACCTCGATCAGGCCGTTGGCCTTGAGCGTGCCGCCGCTGGAGACGAGGTCGACGATGGCGTCGGCCAGGCCGATGAGGGGAGCGAGTTCCATCGAGCCATAGAGCTTGACGAGATCGACGTGCACCCCTTTGGCGGCGAAATGTTCGCGCGCCAGATGCACATACTTGGTGGCCACGCGCAGGCGCGCACCCTGGCGCACGGCGTGGGCGTAATCGAAACCCTGCGGTGTGGCGACGCTGAGGCGGCAGCGGGCGATGCCGAGATCCACCGGTCGGTACAGGCCATCGCCACCGAGCGTGGCGTCGGCTTCGAGCAGCACGTCGAGCCCGGCCACGCCCAAATCGGCGCCGCCATAGCGCACATAGGTAGGCACATCGCTGGCTCGCACCAGCACCACGCGCAGGTCCGGCCGGTTAGACGGCAGGATGAGCTTGCGCGTGGCGTCAGGATCTTCCGCCACACTGATGCCGGCCCGTGCCAAGAGCGGCAGGGTGTCGTCGAAGATACGGCCTTTGGACAAAGCGAGTGTGAGCATGGTGGGCGAAAGCTGACCGAATGCGTGGGAACGTGCAGGACGTGTGGCGGGGAGCGGGGCCGTTTGCAGCCGGTTCAGCGCACTCGCACGATGTTGGCACCCAGCGCCGCGAGCTTGTGCTCCATGCCGGCATAGCCACGATCGAGGTGGTAGATGCGCTCCACCAGGGTTTCGCCTTCGGCTGCCAGCCCGGCAATCACCAGCCCGGCAGACGCGCGCAGATCGGTGGCCATGACGGTGGCCCCCGACAAGCGCTTGACGCCCTGCACCACGCAGGTATTGCCCTCGATGGCAATCGTCGCGCCCAGGCGCACCAGTTCCTGCACATGCATGAAACGGTTCTCGAAAATGGTTTCCGTCAGATGCGCCGCACCTTGCGCCAGGCAGTTCACGGCCATGAACTGGGCTTGCATGTCGGTGGCGAAACCGGGGTATTCGGAGGTGCGTGCGGACACCGCGCGGGCGCGGCCGCCGGGCATGGCGTCGGCCTGCACACGAATCCAGTCAGCGCCGCTGGTCAGCGTGGCGCCGGCTTCGCGCAATTTATCGAGCAGGCTGTCCAGATGTTCGGGCACACAACCGCGCAACGTGACGTCGCCGCGCGTGGCCACCGCTGCGCAGAGGAAGGTGCCAGCCTCGATGCGGTCGGGGACGATGGCATGCTCGGCCCCGTGCAGGCGGTCGACGCCCTGGATGCGAATGCGCGAGGTTCCGGCGCCGTCGATGCGCGCGCCCATCTTCTGCAGCATCGCTGCCAGATCGGCCACCTCGGGCTCCTGCGCAGCGTTCTCGATGACCGATTCACCCTCGGCAAGGCAGGCGGCCATCATCAGGTTCTCGGTGCCGGTGACGGTAATCATGTCGGTGCTGATGCGCGTGCCCTTCAGGCGCCCGCGCGGCACGCTGGCGACGATGTCGCCATGCTCCACATGCACCTCGGCACCGAGCTGCTGCAAGCCCTTGATGTGCTGATCCACCGGCCGTGCGCCAATGGCGCAGCCGCCGGGCAAGCTGACGCGGGCATGGCCGAAGCGTGCCACCAGCGGCCCCAGCACCAGCACGCTGGCGCGCATGGTTTTCACCCGCTCGTAGGGCGCGACGCAGGCGGTGATGGCGTCGGCCTGCAGGCGGATGCTGGCGCCTTCTTGCGTCACTTGTGCGCCCATGCCGGTGAGCAAATGCCCGAGGGTGCGCACGTCCATCAGCTCGGGAGCGTTGGTCAACACCACGGGTTGATCGGTGAGCAGGCTGGCCGCCATCAGCGGCAGCGCCGCGTTTTTCGCGCCACTGATCTGCACGTCGCCATGCAGCGGGCGCTCGCCCTGAATGCGAAGTTTGTCCATGGGGAATGATGTGATCCGGCCGTACCGGAGATTGACTTGCGGATTCTAGGCGCCGCCCTGGCGCGCCCTGGAGGCGTTCTGCGTTCTAGTCAGGCATGGGCTCGCCAGGCGCGACGGTGCGCATGGACAATGCATGGATTTCTGCGCGCATGCGATCTCCCAGGGCGGCGTAAACCAAGCGATGTCGCGCCAGGCGCGACTTTCCGGTGAAGGCGGGGCTGACGATGGTGGCGTAGAAATGCTGGCCGTCACCCTGCACCTCCACATGGATGCAATTCAGACCGGTGGCGATCAACTCGCGCAGATATTCGGGGGTGGGCAGGGCCATGATGGTGGATGAAAACGCAAAATCCCGTCGAGTGCCGAGGCGAAGCTCAGTTGCGCAATTTATAGCCGCGATGCAACCAGGACCAGGCCAGCCCGCCGCAGACGGCGTTGCCGATCAGGGCGGCGATCAGGCAGATCCAGGGCGAGATGTCGGAGATGCCAAAAAAACCGTAGCGGAATCCGTCAACCAGGTAGAAAAACGGGTTGAAGTGCGATACCGCCGTCCAGAACGGCGGCAAGCTTTTCACCGAATAGAACACGCCCGACAAAAACGTGGCCGGCACGATGATGAAATTCTGGAACGCCGCCATCTGATCGAACTTCTCGGCCCAGATGCCGGCAACGATTCCGAGTGACGCCAGCATCGACGCGCCAAGTATGGCGAACACCAGAATCCACAGAGGATGGTGGTACTCCAATGGCACGAACCACAGCGCCACCAGGGTCAGCCCGAGACCGACGCTCAAACCGCGAACCACCGAGGCGCCGATATAGGCGGCGAGCAGTTCCCAGGACTTGAGCGGCGACAGCAGCACGAAAACCAGATTGCCGGTGATCTTGGACTGGATCAGCGACGAGGAGGTGTTGGCGAACGCGTTTTGCAGCACGCTCATCATCGCCAGGCCGGGAATGAGAAAAGCGGTATAGGGCACGCTGCCGAACACCTTGATGTGCGCGGTCATGGCGTGCGAGAAGATCAGCAGGTAGAGCAGGCTGCTGAGCACGGGTGCGGCCACGGTCTGCAGGCTGACTTTCCAGAAGCGCAGCAACTCCTTGCGAAACAGGGTGGACAGGCCGGTCATGCGGCTTGCCTGAGGTCTTCAGCCGCATGGGCGCTGCCATTCATGACCTGCATGAACGCGTCTTCGAGGTCGGCGCGACGAACTTCCAGTTCGTCCACCACGCAGTCTGCCGCCCGCAGCGAGGCGAGGATGTGCTCGACCTCGGCCGCATCGCGTACCACGCAGACGATGCGGTGCCCTTCCGGCTTGCAGCGTGCTGCCATCTCCGCCGGCAAAACACCGGTGGCAACGCGAAACAGCATTTGCGTCGTGGCAAATCGTGACAACAAGGCATGGGTGGAGTCCAGCGCCACGAGACGACCAAGCTTGAGCATGCCGATGCGGCTGCACAGCGCCTGTGCCTCCTCCAGATAGTGGGTGGTCAGCAATACGGTGTGGCCCTGGCGGTTCAGGCCGGTGATGAACGCCCACAAGCTTTGCCGCAGTTCCACGTCCACCCCCGCGGTCGGTTCGTCAAGCACGATGACCGGCGGCTTGTGCACCAGCGCCTGTGCCACCATGACACGGCGCTTCATGCCGCCGGACAGGGTACGGGTGTTTTGTTCGGCCTGGGATGCAAGGCCGAGATGATGCAGCAATTCGTCGATCCAGGCGTCGTTCTTGCCCAGGCCGAAGTAACCGGACTGCAGACGCAAGGTTTCACGCACGGT
>DAIAZB010000491.1 GCA_027443745.1 Thiomonas sp.
ACCCAGGCCGCGATGTCGGCGACCACCTGCGCATCCACGTGTTCCGGCGCCTTGTAGTCGGCCACCGTCCCCGTCTTGCCCGCGGGCATGAACAGGTGGCTCAGGCCGGGATAGAGGTGGAACGCCGTATGCGGGCGGCCAGCCAGCTCCCGCTGCCAGCGCGCGAAATCCAGTGTGGGTGATACCTGGAAATCGCCAGCACCCTGCAGAATCAGCATGGGCAGGGTTATCGCTTTCGCATCGGCCACCGCATCGACCCGCGACCAGCTCAGCCAGTAACCCTGCGGTGCACCAACAAAATCGCCCCCCGGCATCGGCTTTCCGGCTCCGACGAGGGCCAGCGACTGCCGCTCCTTCGCGTAGGCCTGCTCTGCCCGCGCAATAGCCGTGGAAGAAGCCCCCTTCCTGGCCATCTGTTCGCGCACCTGCTGCTCCAGCACTTCGAAGATGTTCCGCGCCGGCGCCGCCATCAGCACCAGCCCGGCCAGTTGCGGATCGCGTCGCCCGATGCGCGGCGCCATCATCGCACCCAGACTGTGGCCAAGCACGAACACGCGCTTCGGATCGATCGCTTTCTGCAGCGCCAGCAGATGGGCTGCGGCCACAGCATCGTCCGTCACCTCCGTATCGATCACTATGCCGCCCGAGCTCCCAGGGTGGTCGAAGGTGCGCTTGTCGTAACGCAAGGTGGCGATACCGGCACGCGCCAACCCCTCGGCGATATCGCGGAACGGCTTGTTCGGGCCAATCGTCTCGTCCATGTCCTGGGGACCGGATCCGGCCACGAGCACCACCGCAGGGAAAGGCCCGCTCCCCGCCGGAAGAGTCAGCGCCCCGCGCAGCGGGCCAACCGGGGTTGGTACGTCCAGCGGCGACACACGCACGCCATCGGCATCGACATGCGCCCGCACTACCGCGGAAGCAAGCAGATGGGCAGGCACGAACTCGTAAGTGGCAATCCTGTCCTGCGCATCGCAGGCCGCCACGAAGCCAAGCTGCCCACTGGCGAAGTCCACCGTGGTGGCCACGACGGGCCGGTCGGCGAAGACCTTCCGCTGCAGCGCGCCGTGCGACCGATAGGCGCCCCGCATGCCCTGCAACTGCTCCCAGACTTGTCCAAGCCTGGCGGCATCCAGCTTGCCGGCGATCGCGGCGCTGAAATCCTTGCGTGCGTCGACGTAGTCACCATGCGTGAGGGCGTCCAGAGAAGCGCCAGCATGGGCCAGGCAAGCTGGCGAGGGCGCATCGGCGGCATGAACAGCCGACGCGGGTAGCATGGCGACGGCCAGAGCAACCGGCAACGACGAAAACACGTTCATCACACATCTCCTTCCGTTGAGTGGCGCCCTTCGAGGCGCCGATAGATGAAGTACGAACACACGTGCGGGACCAGCAGCACAATCACCACCGCCGCCAGCGTCCACCCCGACATCGCACCGGCCAGCGCAAGAACGACCATCGCCAGGCCAGCCAGCACGTACGTCCACCCGGCCAGCCGATGCGTCCTCTCCCATGTCGCTTCGCTGGCCAACGTCCACGGCGTGCGGATGCCCATGAAGAAATTCCGGCGCAGCTTGCCCATGTAGTTGCCCAGCAC
>DAIAZB010000492.1 GCA_027443745.1 Thiomonas sp.
CGGCACCTCGACCTGCAGATCGATGCGATCCAGCAGCGGTCCGGACAGGCGCGCGCGGTAGCGGGTGATCTGCTCGGGCGTGCAATGACAGCGCCCGCCGGGATCGCCGGCATAGCCGCACGGGCAGGGGTTCATCGCCGCCACCAGTTGAAACTGCGCGGGAAACTCGGTTCTGCGCGCGGCGCGCGCGATGGCGATGCGCCCGGATTCCAGCGGCTCGCGCAGCACCTCCAGCACGTGGCGGTCGAACTCGGACTGGGATTTTCCAATGTTCCCGAGATTTTCCAATGATCCTTGATCGGATGCGCCTCTCTAGCGCCAGCCAATCTGTCTCTAGCCGCGCTGGAGGAGCCGCAAATTAGCGTTTGCGCTTCGCGGCAGCGTCCCGCACGTCCTTCTCGCTTGTCTTGCCTGTACGCTTGCGCATTGTCTTGAGTGGCGTATCAGCCCCAAATCCTGGGATTGGCGTGGATAGATTCTTGTTCTTCGTGTCGCTACGTTTCTGCTGAATCTGTCCGTCCGTGTCACGATGTCGGCTGTCGAGTCCCGGTTCTTTCATCGTCGTTCCAGTTCAAAGGTAGTGTGCCCGGCGAAAGGTCGGCGCGCAATGGCAATCCTATGCCTGCTTTGCAGCGGTGACAAGGATCAGTCAATTAGGCAAAGGCTGCGGAAACCCCTGCGGCCATGTTGGCTGCAAACGTCCTGAGGGCTCCAGTCTTGGATATCAGGCGGCTCTCGATCTGCACACCCACGATCTGCACCGCATCCACCAAGGCCTTCTCAAAGACCATGCAGGTGCCCACAGGCGGCGGAGCGTCGCCTGGCTGCGCGGGGTACGCCAGTGCCACCAAGTTGCAGCCTGTGGCCCTAGAAAAGGCCAAGGCTGGAGAAACTGCGTAAGAACTTGCGCAAGACCAAGACGTTGCCGGAGCGCGAGCGGCTCAAGCTGAAGGATGAGCGCTTCCTGCTGCTCAAGCGCCAGCACGATCTCGATTCCCTGCCGATGCAGCAACTCACTGCATGGTTCGACCGGTTTCCGCAGCTCAACCGTGCGCACGCGCTCAAGAAGGGCTTCCTGTCGATCTGGGACGCACGTAACCGCGCCGATGCCGAGGCCCGGTTCAAGACTTGGCTCGGCCACATCGATCCGGAGCTGCAGGAGAACTTCAAGGCGCTGACCACGGCCATGCGCAACTGGTACGAAGAGGTGTTTTCCTATTTCGAGCACCGGATCACCCATGCCTACACGGAATCGGCCAACAGCCTGACCCGGTGGATGCATCGCATGGGACGGGGCTACAGCTTCGAGGTCCTGCGCGCGCGGATGCTCTACGACGCGCGGGCGCGCCAGGCGACGCGGCGGATCCTGGAAACGGCGGCGCGGCGCGAGGACGACGCGGGCATGGCCTACTTCACCCGAGCCACCCTGAGAACCCGGATAGCGGAGCGTCGGATCATCGAGTACGGCCCTTCCATCGAGGTGCTGGTTCGATGGCTCGAAGCGGGCGATTTCGAGTAGCCCCCGTGACCGCATCGACGAACACGCACGACACGAAATCTGCCGATCCCGCCCATGATGTAGGACTTTCCTGACGCGTTGTCGTCCGCGGCGGACACGCGATGATCCTTGCGCCGACACGCCGATCCGCGCATTGAACGCCGTTGACGTGCTGCATGTTCAACACGTTGCGCGCTGCTGGTTCACAACAGTCGCCCTGCTTACGCAATCGTATTCGCGGAAGATAGACACGGACTTCGCACCTGCCGTACAAACGGCGCGCCACGCAGCATGCGCAGGGGCTATGGAATGGGGGCAGCAAGTACAACCGGAACGTACAGCCTGTTTCGGCCGGAAGCGCTGGAAGCGCAACGGCGTGCCGCGCTGGGCCGCATCCAGGTCAACACGCCATTGGCGCACTGGGCGATCAGCGGCTTCGTCATCGCCTTCATCGGCGCTCTTCTCGTGTTTCTTTGCCTGGGTCACTACACGCGCCGCGCCACGGTCGCAGGCACCTTGGTGCCCAGCGCCGGGCTGCTCACACTGAGTGCCGCCAGCGTGGGCCGGGTGATGCGCGTGGACGTGCACGAGGGCCAGCACGTCGCTCGCGGCCAGGTACTGGCCGAGTTCGACAATCCGCTGGACAGCGCCGCGCTGGGTAACACGCAAGCGTTCATCACCGCGCAGTTGCAGCGAGAGCGCACCGGTCTGCGGCAAGACCTCGGCACCCAGCAGGCCTTGGCCGCGAGTCAGGCGCAAACACTCCGCGCGTCCATCGCCAGTTTGCAGGCGCAGGTTACGCAGATTCGCGGGCAATTGGTCCTGCAACGGCAGGAAGCCACCAGCACGCAGCAGTTGCTGACGCGCATCACGCCCTTGGCCCGCAAAGGCTACATCTCGGACTTCGACCTGCAGCAACAGCAGGCCAATGCGCTGAACGCGCAATTGCAAGTCAAGGTGCTGCGCCGGCAACTGCTGAGCACGCAGCAGCAGCTTGCGCAATCGGAACAGCAATGGGTGCAGATTCCCTTGAATCTGGCCGCGCAGCAGACCGCCACG
>DAIAZB010000493.1 GCA_027443745.1 Thiomonas sp.
TTCCTTCTCGCCAGCCGCCCGGACGGCAAGCCCTACGCGGGCTATTGGGAATTTCCGGGTGGCAAGATCGAGCCGGGTGAAACCTTGCTGCAGGCGCTGGAGCGCGAGTTGCGCGAGGAACTCGCCATCCACACGCTGCGAGCCCGCTTCTGGCGTTCATGCGTCGTGAACTATCCGCATGCGCGGGTGGAACTGCAATTCTGCAAGGTGACGCATTGGCAAGGCGAGTTGCGCCCCTGCGAAGGCCAGGACATCGCCTGGCAGCACCTGCCGGTGACGGTCGCGCCGGTTTTGCCCGGCACCATCCCGGTGCTGCAATGGTTGGCGCAGGAGCGGGGTCACGACGGACCGACGCACCAGGGGCTGAAGCCCTCGATCTGATCGAGGGCTTCAGCCCCTGGTTTGGCGACATGGTGCGGTCGGCCACCGGCAGCGGCCGCATGCGGCCGTGGTCAGACTTCAGTGACGGATGTCCCCGCCGCCGGAACGTACGGCTGGCCGGTTGTTCTCGCCGCTGTCGTCGCCATCCACCACGGGCGGGGCGGCAACGCGGTAATGCTCGCTGGCCCAGGCGCCAAAATCGAGATTCTTGCAACGCTCGCTGCAAAATGGCCGCCACAGATTCTCGGCTGCGTAGCGGCTGAGGCCGCTGCAGCCCGGGCAGCGCACGGTTCGCGCGGCGGGTGCTGTGGTCGAGGCGGTCATGGGCAAAGGGCAATCTCGAAAGCCACGTCCGTGGTCACGGGCCTGAGTTTCCAGTCGGCGTCTGGACGCATGTAGCGTACCGAGACCATCAGCCGGTGCCCCGTGGTTTCGGGGACGACCCCCAAAGCACCATCGATGCGCAGGCGCATGAGTTGGAAGCTTCGGCCGCCGAGGTTTTGCTGGTACACCCCGCCTGGGGCCAGAGTCTTGTGCGGCGCCCCGGAGTCACGCAGCAGGCGCAGAAGCAATTCCACGCTCATGGCCAAGGGACCGAAGCATTCCATCCAGCGCGCCATGTCGAGCCGGCGCTGGTCTTCGGGCAGGTGCTGCCAAGCGTAATAGGCTGGCAGATCAAACTCGCAGGTTCCGCCAGGAATGCTGGCACGGCTGCGGATGGCCATCAGCCATTCGTTGTCCAGCAGGGGCTGGCCGGGCTTGCCGAGTTGCTGGCTCAGGCCTTGAAAGGCTGCGTCGAGTTCGGCGAGAACCTCGTCCAGAGTCTGCTCGGAAACGGCCGGATTGCCGCGGAAGCTCAGAAACTGTTGCCGTTGCCGCTCCAGGTCTTTGAGCAATTCGGACTTGAGATCCTGGCGCGTGGCCACGTCCATGATCTCGAACAGAGAGAGCAGGGCGAAATGGTGGTCAAAGGGGTGGGCGCGCTGCAGCAGGAAGTGAACCCGGCGAAACAGGTATTCGAGTCGCAGCAGGGTGCGAACGCGCTCGCTCAATGGGTATTCGTAGAGGATCACGGGCCGGGTCGGGTGGGTGCTGCAGCGGACAGACGGTTGGACTTCCTGGGCCCATGTCGTCACAGCGTCGCATTGTCATGCATGTGCGGTGGGAATTCAAATGTGGCGGGCGATTTGCAGGTACTGCGCATGCAGTTCATGGGTGCGTGCCTGAAGCGCGGCGAGGTCGGCGCCGTTGTCGATCAGATCGTCGGCGGCAGCGCGGCGCGCGTCACGCGTGGCCTGCGTGGCCATGATGGCACGGACCTGCGACGCGTCCAGATTGGATCTGCGCATGACGCGTTCAATCTGCAGTTCTTCGGCGCAGTCGACCACTGCGATGCGGTCCACCGCGCTCCGCCACCGTTCCAGGCCATCGACCAGCAAGGGCACGACGAGCACGAGGTAGGCGCCTTGCGCCTGAGCCGCGCGCTCCCGCAGGACCTGGCCAATGCGCGGATGAAGGATGGCTTCGAGCCGGTGGCGCAGATCCGGATCGGCGAATACGGCGGCGCGCATGCGGCTGCGGTCGAGCCCGCCCTCGGCGGTGATCATTGCGGCACCGAAGGCCTCGCCAATGGGTGCGATCACAGCGCCGCCCGGTGCGGTGATCGCATGGGCGATGACATCGGCGTCAAGCACGCTCGCCCCCCATGCGGCCAGCAGCTGGGCGACGGCTGATTTGCCTGAGCCGATGCCGCCCGTGAGTCCGATGGTGAGTTTCGCGGTCAATCGTCGCGTTGTGGTGTCAGGTCTTGCGCTCACGTGTCGCAGCAGGTCAAGCGCCGGAGGGCAGCACCCAGGCGATCAGCCGCTGCGGTCCAAGCAGCGCCATGATCAGGCCCGCGGTCGCCAGGAAGGGGCCGAAGGGGATGGGCTTGCCACGCTGCGTCAGTCCGCTGAATTGCAGCGCGATGCCGATGACTGCACCGGCAATGGCCGACAACAAAATGATGGGCAAGAGCGCCGTGGCACCGAACCAGGCACCCAGCACGGCGAACAGCTTGAAGTCGCCGTAACCCATGCCTTCCTTACCGGTGAGCAGCTTGAACGCCTGGTAGATGCTCCACAAACTGGCGTAACCAAGGGCTGCCCCCCAAACCGCCTGTGGCAAAAAGCCAGGGTCGAGCATGGCGTGCAGCAACAGCCCCAGCCACAGGAGCGGCAGGGTGATGTCGTCGGGCAGCAGCGTGGTGTCGTAATCGATGAAAGCCAGCGCAATGAGTCCCCACAGCAGCAACACCAGGGCGAGCGACCAGGGCGTGAGGCCATGCAGCACGATCACGGCAGCCGTCAGCATGGCGGTCAGCAACTCGACCAGCGGATAGCGCGCCGAGATACGCGTGTCGCAAGACGAGCACCTGCCGCGCAGCAGCAGCCAACTGAGCAGCGGAATGTTTTCCCACCAACGAATGACATGGCCGCATTTCCCGCAGCGCGAGCGCGGATGCATCAGGTTAAAGGCTTCGTTGCCGGGCGCTTCGGCTTCGGGATGCAGCGTGGCGTGGGCGTCATGCTGCCAGGAGCGCTCGAGCATGACCGGTAGGCGGTAGATCACGACATTGAGAAAGCTGCCCACAGCCAAGCCCACCAGCGCAGCTGCCACCACCCAGAAACCGGTGGGAAGCCCGGCCCATGCGGCGGGCATGATCAACCGACGACCTTGCCGAGATTGAAAATAGGCAAGTACATGGCGATGACCAAGCCGCCGATGAGCACACCGAGCACCACGATGATGATGGGCTCCAGCAGACTCGACAGCGCTTTCACCAACTCATCGACCTCAGCCTCGTAGATATCGGCGGCCTTCGACAGCATTTGGTCGAGCGAGCCCGACTCTTCGCCAATGGACGCCATCTGCAGCACCAGCTGCGGAAACACACCGGTGGTTTGCATCGACAGGGTCAGGCTGGTGCCGGTGGAGACGTCCTGCTGGATCTTCTCGGTGGCTCGCTGGTAGACGATATTGCCCGAGGCGCCGCCCACCGAGTCCAATGCCTCCACCAGGGGAACGCCGGCTCCGAACATGGTCGCCAGGGTCCGGGTCCAGCGCGCGAGCGTGCCCTTGAGCACCAGATCGCCGAAGACGGGGAGCCGCAGCATCATGCGATCGACAAACTCCTTGACCTTGTCCGAACGCTTCCAGGACTGCAGCAGAAAATAGCCGCCGATGAACAGCGTGCCGAAGAGGATGTACCAGTAATGGACGAAGAAATTGGACATGGCGATGACCACCAGCGTGGGGGTCGGCAGGCTGGCGCCAAACTGGCTGAAGACGTCCTGGAAGGTCGGCACGACGAACAGCATGATGATGGTGACCACGATCATGGCCACGATCATCACGGCGATCGGGTAGGTCAGGGCGGACTTGATTTTGCTGCGAATGGCCAGGGTTTTTTCCTGGTAGGTGGCAAGGCGATCGAGGATCAATTCGAGCATGCCGGCCTCCTCGCCGGCCTCGACCAGATTGCAATAGAGATGATCGAAGTATTTGGGAAATTTACGAAACGCGGCCGATAAGCTTGTACCGGTTTCGACGTCATTGCGAATTTCGGAAACCAGCCGTGCCATCGATGGATTGGGGTGGCTGCGGCCGACGATGTCGAACGACTGCAACAGCGGTACCCCCGCCCGCAACATCGTGGCCATCTGCCGTGTGAACGTGGTCAGATCCTTGGACTTGATGGCCTTGCCGCCCCCGACCCTGCGCTTCTTGACCTTGGTGGCCAGGATGCCCTGACGTCGCAGCGACGCTTTGACGATGTTTTCGCTGCCGGCGCGGATCTCCCCGCGTTGCAGTTTGCCCTGGCGATCCTTTCCCTCCCAGACGAAGAGAAAATCCTTGGGGGTGCGCATTACGGCTGTTGCCATGTGTCCTCCGGTTGCAGCCTGGTGTTCATTCGTTGGTCACGGCCAAGACCTCTTCGAGCGAGGTGAGTCCCTGCTTGACCTTGATCAGTCCCGACTCGCGCAACGTGCGAACGCCATCGCGCTTGGCCTGGTCGGCAATGTCGAGCGCCGTGCCATGATTCAGGATGATGCGTTGGATTTCATCACTGATCGGCATGGCTTGGTAAATG
>DAIAZB010000494.1 GCA_027443745.1 Thiomonas sp.
GGAGCCTTGTTTTTGCTCGAACCAGCCTGTTCCTTGGCTTTGGAAGGTGCAGACTTCGGTTGCGGCATGTTCAAGCTCCTAGGTTGGACTTTGTGGACATGGCGGGGTCATGGGAGGGGCAACGCTTCCGTGCCGACCGCAATACGCGCAAATCGCACCGCGAAGACCCCACAACGCTCTCATGTTCTGCAATTTTCCGTGCAGTTCGGTCTCCGTGGCGCTCCCAAGTGCTGTTGTGTGCATGATTCAGACCGAAATCGGCCGTAAACCCACGGAACAGCATCCCCACCGACCCCTGCCTTGTAGACTTCAGGAGAAAGTCACAGAAAAACGTTTAATTATAGTCAGCAGGTCAATATTGCAAGACTGCAGGGCATGTCGAAGCGACGGTTGCGATTCGACTGAATCGGACGGGAATCGTTCGACCAGGACTCGAGCCTTCACCCCAGTTCGCGGCGGCGGCTCAAGAGACTACGAAATTCAGCCCTGGTCGCTTCGTCGATCAGCCCGTCACGGCTGAGTTCCTCCTGCCGCCGCCGGATGCGTTCCAGTTCGACCCAACGCAATGCGCCCATCAGATCCTGATGCGCACTGGCTGGCTCGGCTTCGAGTCCATCCGCGACGCCCATCGATTGAACCTGATTGAGCAGCCCAGCCAGCCGCAGCCCCTCCCACAAGGCCGAAGCGCTCGAGTCGGGATAAGCGTCGAGTTGGGCTTCGAGCCAACAGGCAAGCGCCTGGGTGCTGCTGCCGTCTTGCATCAGCAACTCGTGTTGAGACGGGCTCAACGTGTTCCAGAGTTCGGGTTGCGCCAACAAGATGCGCATCGCCGTTTGTGCATGATCGGTGCGCAGGCCTGCAAGGCGGCTGGCGCGCTGGGTGGCCATGCTGGAGCGGCGTTCGTTCTCCTGGTGCCTGGCCTTGCCCGTGTCGGCATGGCGCTCCGGCAAGGCCAGGGCCGGGCGCAGTTCTGCCAGCGGCATCTCGACTCTTTTGGCGAACTCACCAAGGATCTGCGACTTGAGTGCCGAATCCGGCAGCAGCGCGAACAGCGGGCGGGCGCGGGCGATGGCCTGCGCGCGTCCCTCGGCCGTGCCCATGGCGAGCCCGGAACCCAGGGTGTCGAGCAAAAACACCGACAGCGGTTGGGCCCGGCCCACTTCGCGCTCGAACGCATCGGCGCCGTGTTCCCTCACGAAGCTGTCCGGATCGTGCTTCGGCGGCAAAAACAGGAACTTGGCTGACCGCTCATCACTGAGCGCTGGCAGGGCAGCTTCCAGCGCGCGCACGGCGGCTTTTTGTCCTGCGGTGTCGCCATCGAAGCTGAACACGATTTGTCCGCAGTGGCGGAACAGTTTTCTGACATGCTCGGCGGTGCAGGCCGTGCCGAGCGTGGCGACGGCATTGCCCACGCCATGCTGGGCCAGGGCAATGACGTCCAGATAACCTTCGACGACGAGGGCGTAGCCCTGGCGCTGGATGACCGCACGTCCCTCGAACAGCCCATACAACTCCTCGCCCTTGTGAAACAGCAGGGTTTCGGGTGAATTCAGGTATTTGGGTTCACCTCGGTCGAGGATGCGTCCGCCGAAGCCAATGAGTTCGCCTTGCGTGTTGCGGATCGGGAAAGTGATGCGGTCGCGCAAGCGGTCATAACGCCTCGTGACCGCCTGCCCGTGCGACGCACCGGGTTCGATGGTCTCGCCCAGATCGTCGCGCGCCACCACCAGGCCGGACTGGACCAGCGGGTCGGCTTCGTAGTTCGGAAACACCCGGGCCAGGCCTTGCCAGTCGTCCGGCGCATAGCCCAGACCGAAATGCCCGGCGATTTGGCCGCTCAGACCGCGTCCTTTGAGATAGGACACGGCACGCTTGGAGTCGCGCAGTTGGACGCGGTAGAAGCGGTTGGCTTGCTCCAGCACGGCTTGCAGGCTTTGCTTCAGGCTGCGTTGCTCGCGATCCTGCTGAGCTTGCTGGGGGTCCAGCGCGGCGACGGGTAGGGTCATGCCCGCTTGCGATGCCAGTTCGCGCACCGCGTCGGGGAAGGTCAGGCCCAAGTGATCCATCAGGAAGCCGATGGCCGTTCCGTGAGCGCCGCAGCCAAAGCAGTGATAGAACTGCTTGCTGGAACTGACCGTGAACGAGGGTGATTTTTCGCTGTGAAAGGGGCATAGCCCCTTGTGGTTGGTGCCGGCTTTTTTCAGTTGCACCGAACGTCCCACCACCTCGACGATATCGGTGCGGCCGAGCAGTTCCTGGATGAATTCTTGAGGAATCAGGGACATGGCCGATCGCTGGGGTGCAGGCCGGGGCCGGCAGACAATCTCTGCGCCTATTTCGGCGGCATGCGGATGGCGCCATCCAGGCGGATGGTTTCGCCGTTGAGCATGGGGTTGGTGACGATGGCCTCGACCAGTCGGGCAAATTCATCGGGGCGACCGAGCCGGGAGGGGAACGGTACAGCTGCGCCGAGGGCAAGGCGCACGGCTTCGGGCATGCCCATCAGCATGGGGGTCTCGAAAATGCCGGGGGCGATGGTCATGACACGAATGCCATCGCGCGCCAGGTCGCGCGCCATCGGCAAGGTCATGCCGACGATACCGGCCTTGGAGGCCGCGTAGGCGGTTTGGCCGATCTGACCGTCGTAGGCCGCAACCGACGCGGTGTGGATGATGATGCCGCGTTCGCCATCAATCATGCTCTCCTGCTGCGCCATGGCGGCTGCGGCAAGGCGAGCCATGTTGAAACTGCCAATAAGGTTGACGTTCACCGCGCGAGCAAAAGAGTCCAGCGGATGTGGGCCATCCTTGCTCAAGGTGCGCGTGGCGGGGGCGACGCCCGCGCAGTTCACGAGTCCGCGCAGGGGGCCGAGTTTCTGCGCCTCGGCGACGGCTGCTTGGGCCTCGGTGGCAAGGGTCACATCGCAGTGCGCATAGCCGCCGCCGAGTGCTTGCGCGAGTTCCTGGCCAGCAGCATCCTGCACATCGGCGATGAGCACTTTACCGCCGGCCGCAGCCAGACGGCGCGCTGTGGCAGCACCCAGGCCGGAGGCGCCGCCGGTGACGATGAAGGCCTGCTGGGGGATGTGCATGGCTCGGGTTCTCCCGTTGCTTGTTGGGGCTCAGCCCAGGGCCGTGAAAATGCGCTGGCTGACTTCGTCCACCGAGCCGACGCCGGAGATCCTGGCCAACCTGGGGGCTTGCGCATCCCCGCTCTGGGCCCAGCGGGTGTAGTAGTCCACCAGCGGCCGAGTCTGGGCGCGGTATACGGCCAGACGCTTGCGCACGGTCTCCTCACGGTCGTCGTCGCGTAGCACGAGGGCTTCGCCCGTGATGTCGTCTTTCCCGGTCGCCTTGGGCGGGTTGTAATGCACGTGATAAACGCGGCCGGAGGCCGGGTGCACACGGCGCCCGCTCAGGCGCTCGACGATGTCTTCATCGGGCACGTCGAACTCCAGCACGACGTCGATGTGCACATCGGCTGCCTTCAGCGCGTCGGCCTGGGCGATGGTGCGGGGAAAGCCATCGAACAGGAAGCCGGGCGCGCAGTCGGGTTGCAGCAGGCGGTCGCGCACCAGGCCAATGATGATGTCATCCGACACGAGCGCGCCTGAATCCATCACGGCCTTGGCCTGTCGGCCCAGCGGTGTGCCGGCCTTGACAGCGGCACGCAGCATGTCGCC
>DAIAZB010000495.1 GCA_027443745.1 Thiomonas sp.
GCCTCCGCACTGATCGGCAAGAGCATCGCTGCCGCACGCACGCAGGCCGAATTGGCGCTGGCGCATGGCCGCGGCGTGGTGACCACATTGAACCGCCACGCCGAGTCCCTGCAGAGCCTGGCTGAGAAGCAGGTCGCGCAGATCAAGCCCATCAAGGGCTGATCCGGGCGACCGGGTAATCCCGCGGAAGCGCCCTCCCTCTCGGCTTCCGCGGTCCCTGACGGGCCGGTTCGACCGGCCCGTTTTTTTGGTGCGCCGGGCATGGTGCGTAGCGCCGTGACAGGCGCTGCCTTGATCGCTGTGGTGGCGATTGCGACGACTTGAAGGTGAAGGTGAAAGCCCTTGACCCACCCGGGAGGTCTGTGAGCCGGCCTTGTGCGTAAAGCAGGGGACTGGACGAACTGGCGACATGGCCGCATTCAGTGCGGCAGGCATTGCCGCGCGCGTCATGCGGCTGCTATCCTTTTAGGGCTTTGAAGCAAGTAGTCGACAGGCTCGCGATGCGGGCCGGCGCGAGGCGGTGTCGATGCACAGTTCGATTGCAGGCGGCAGGCGTTTCGCGACATGTGGCATCGCGTTGCAGCTTGCTACCACGGCCTTGTTGGCCATGGCGTGGGCGGTTGCGCAGGGGATGTCGGCGGCTTTGGCGGTGGGCTTCGGAGGTGGTGCGGTGGCGTTGGGTAATGCGCTGTTCGCACTGCGCGTGTTTGCTGTGCGTGTAGCACCTGCGCGGCAGGTGCTGCGCGGGGTCTACGCCGGTGAGGCACTCAAGCTGGGGCTGGCGTTGTCCCTGTTGTACGTGGCCATCGCCGTGCTGAAATTGCCGTTCCTGCCGTTGCTGGCGGGACTGGTGTCGGCGCAAATGGTGTTTTGGGTCGCCCTTGTTGCAATCAGGTGAACGGATGTCTGGCAGTGCGGAGCAAACCGCCGGCGGCGGCATGACTGAATACATCCACCACCATCTGCACAATTTGCAGTGGCAAGTGGGTGCGGGGCCGTTCTGGATCATCAACATCGATACCGTTGCCATCACTCTGCTGCTGATGGCGATTTTCCTCGGCGTTTTCATCTTCGCCGCGCGCCGCGCCAGTGCCGGCGTTCCTGGGCGATTCCAGGCCTTCGTCGAAATGGTGGTCGTCGGCATCGATGAGATGGTGCGCGAGACCTTTCATGGCTCGAGCAAGCTGATCGCGCCGCTGGCGCTGACCATCTTCGTGCTGGTGTTCATGATGAATTTCATGGATCTGCTTCCGGTGGATTTGCTGCCCTGGCTGGGGCGCACGGCGGGCTTGCCTTATCTGCGCGTGGTTCCGACCGCAGACCTCAACACCACCCTCGGCATGGCGCTGACGGTGTTCGCGTTGATCCAGTACTTCGGTCTCAAGCACAAGGGGCCGCGCCTGTTCTTCAAGGAAATGTTCACTGCGCCATTTCACGCGCATGGACTCATGGTGATTGTGCTGGCGCCGGTCAATTTACTGCTGCGCCTGATCGAGGAGGCGGTGCGCCCGATTTCGCTGAGCCTGCGACTGTTCGGCAACATCTTCGCGGGCGAGTTGATCTTCATTCTGATCGCGACGATGACCCTGGGCGCGAGTCTGGCGCATGCGCTGACTTACGTGATGGGCCCCGTGCAGTTTCTGTCCGACTTCGTGTGGACCACCTTCCATATCCTGATCATCACCCTGCAAGCCTTCATTTTCATGATGCTGACCATCGTCTACCTCAGCATCGCCTCGGAACAACACTGATTTCCCCTCGTAAACCCGATCCTTACTGCGGAGAGCACCATGGAGCACGTTGATTCGATCGCCAATGTCATGGGCATGACCATGATTGCCGCGGGCCTCTTGATCGGCCTGGGC
>DAIAZB010000496.1 GCA_027443745.1 Thiomonas sp.
CGAGTTGTCCCGGTCGAGCGAGTTCGTGCACTTCGCCTGCACCTCCGAAGACATCAACAACACCGCGCATGGCCTCATGCTCAGCGGAGCGCGCGAACAGGTGCTGCTGCCGGCGATGCGTGCGGTGCTCGTGCGCCTCAAACGCCTGGCGCATGGACTGGCGGATGCGTCCATGCTGTCGCGCACGCATGGCCAAACCGCCAGCCCCACCACGCTGGGCAAGGAGATGGCCAACGTCGCGGCAAGGCTCGAGCGTGCCATCACCCAGGTGGCGGCGGTGGAACTCACGGCGAAGATGAACGGTGCCGTGGGCAACTACAACGCCCACCTGGCCGCCTATCCGGACCTGGACTGGGAGGCCTTGGCGCGGCAGGTGGTGGAGCAGCAGCTTCACCTGCGCTTCAACCCCTACACCATCCAGATCGAGCCGCATGATGCCATGGCCGAGTTGTTCGATGCCGTGGCGCGCCTGAACACGGTGCTGCTGGACCTGAACCGCGATCTCTGGGGCTACATCTCCTGGGGCTATTTCAAGCAGCGCACGAAGGCAGGCGAGATTGGCTCGTCCACCATGCCGCACAAGGTCAACCCCATCGACTTCGAAAACTCCGAAGGCAATCTGGGCCTGGCCAACGCCCTGCTGCGCCACTTGAGCGACAAGCTGCCGGTGTCGCGCTTTCAGCGTGACCTGACTGACTCCACGGTGCTGCGCAATATGGGTGTGGCACTGGGCTACGGCCTGCTGGCCTATGACAGCCTGCAGCGCGGATTGGACAAGCTCGAGCCCAATCCGCAGCAGTTGTCTGCGGACCTCGACGCCGCCTGGGAAGTGCTGGCTGAAGCCGTGCAAACCGTGATGCGGCGACACGGCCTGCCCAACCCCTACGAGCAACTCAAGGAGTTGACGCGCGGCAAGGTCATCACGCGCGAGTTGTTGCGCGAGTTCATCGCCACCCTGCCCTTGCCCGAGGCCGACAAGGCGCGCCTGCTGGCCCTCACCCCGGCGAGCTACATCGGCAAGGCGGCGGAACTGGCGCGGCGCATGGGCAGCGCCAGTTAGGCCGGAGTCGCCGCGGCGCAGCCAGGCCGTTCCCAGGTCCGTCGCGCCCAGGTCGAGTTGCCTGCGAGCCTTTTTCCACCGCTTGCCGCCCACCGCCGAGCGCACACGACTTTCCCCCTCGCCAGGACCCTTCCCATGCTCAAGCTCATCGTCAAGTGGCTGCTCTCGGCCACGGCCCTTCTGGCTGTGGCGTATCTCTACAGCGGTGTGCAGATCGCGGGTTTCGCCGCGGCCATGTGGGCGGCGCTCATCATCGGCCTGCTCAACACGCTGGTGCGCCCGGTGCTGTTCATCCTGACCCTGCCCATCACGGTGCTCACGCTGGGGCTGTTCTTCTTCGTCATCAATGCGCTGATGTTCTATGCCGCATCCGGACTGATCGATGGTTTCGTCGTGCGCAGCTTCGGCGCCGCCATCATTGGCTCGCTGCTGTACAGCGCCGCCGGGCTCATCATCGACAGCGCGCTGGAAGGCGTGTTCGTGGCCCGACGCTGAGTCGCGCAGGGCTTTGCCGAAAAAAAGCGACCTGGTCGGGTCGCTTCGGGAACGGCAGCGATGGGCTGGCTCACCAACGACCGTTCGGGGATTGCCCGGTGTGCATCGTTTGCGCGATCTGCATCAGCGCGGCGACGCGCTCCTCGGTCGGCGGGTGGGTGGAGAACAGCTTGCCGATACCGCCAGCATGCAGCGGGTTCAAAATCATCATCTGCGCGGTTGCCGGATGCGACTCGGCGGCCTGGAACGGAACGCCACGCGCCACGGCCTCGATCTTCTGCAGCGCCGATGCCAGGGCTTCCGGGTCGCCCGAAATTTCTGCGCCGCCGCGATCGGCCTCGAACTCGCGGGCGCGCGAGATGGCCATCTGAATCAGGCTTGCCGCCAGTGGCGCCAGGATGGCCAGGGCGATGCCGGCGATCGGGTTCGCCGGGCGGCCGTTCTCATCACGCCCGCCGAAGAACATGGCGAAATTCGCCAGCGCCGAAATGGCGCCGGCCATGGTCGCGCTGATGGTGGAAATGAGAATGTCGCGGTGCTTCACATGGGTGAGCTCGTGCGCCATGACGCCGCGGAGTTCACGCTCGCTGAGCACACGCATGATGCCGGTGGTGGCAGCCACTGCGGCGTGCTCCGGGTTGCGTCCGGTGGCGAAGGCATTGGGCGCGTCTTCGTTGATGACGTAGACGCGCGGCATGGGCAGTTGTGCCCGCTGCGCCAGTTCCTGCACCATGCGGTAGAACTGCGGCGCGCTCTGCGCATCGACCTCCTGCGCGTTGTACATGCGCAGCACCATCTTGTCGGAAAACCAGTAGCTGAAAAAGTTCATGCCGACAGCGAACAACAGCGCCAGCATCATGCCCTGCTTGCCGCCGATGTAGGAGCCGATCACCATGAACAGCGCCGTGATGGCGGCCATCAGCATGGCGGTCTTGAGCAGATTGAACATCGCAATCACCTCGTTTACGTTTGGAAACAATGACGTAGATTGTGCTCCAGGGGGAAAGTTCAAGTCCGCCGGGCTTCAGGCTGGGGGATGCCGGGGGTTCGACGACGACCGAGCACCGGCCTGCGGCGGTGGGCCGGAAGCGAAGATCTGGCCCACTTGCAGCATGACGCTTTGCAGCACCAAGCTTGCATCCTGCGGCTTGCCACCGGGTTTTTGCAGCCGGGTCAGGCGCAGGCAACCGGTGCCGCAGGCGACGTCGACGCCCTGGGGGTGCGCCGCAAGCACGGCGCCGGGCTGGTGTCCAGCCGGGTCCAAGGGCAACACCTTGGCGGCCAGGATTTTCAACGCCATCTCGCCCCAACGCGTTTGTGTGCCCGGAGCGGGCTGGAAGGCACGGATGCGCCGCTCCAGCACGTCAGCCGGAAGCGACCAGTCCAGCCACGCTTCACGCTTGTCGATCTTTGCTGCGTAGGTCGCGTCCTCGGCAGGCTGGGCCGTGGGCTCGGCCACTCCGGCGCCCAGGTCCGCCAGGGTTTGCAGCAGCAGGCGCCCGCCCAAGGCCGCGAGCTTGTCATGCAGGCTGGCGGTGGTGTCGTCGGG
>DAIAZB010000497.1 GCA_027443745.1 Thiomonas sp.
ATTTCCACCGAGTCGGGCACCACGTTGGTGGCCTCGCCGGCATGGATCATGGTGACGGAAATGACCCCGGCTTCCTGCGGATTCTTGTTGCGGCTGATGATGGTCTGGAAGCCCAGCGCCATCTGGCAGGCGGCCGGCAGCGGATCGAGCCCGAGATGGGGCATGGCGGCGTGCGAGCCTTTGCCGCGCACGACGATGCGAAACTCGTTGCTCGACGCCATCACCGGCCCGGCCCTCACCGCGAAGTGCCCGGCAGGCAGCCCCGGCCAGTTGTGCATGCCGAACACGGCGTCCACCGGGAACTTGTCGAACAGACCGTCCTTGATCATCTCGCGCGCGCCGCCGCCGCCTTCTTCGGCGGGCTGGAAGATGCACACCACGCGACCGGCGAAATCGCGGTTGCGGCTGAGGTGATGCGCCGCCGCCAGCAACATGGCGGTATGGCCGTCGTGGCCGCAGGCATGCATCTTGCCGGGATGGGTGCTGACGTGAGCGAAGGTGTTCTTCTCCGTGACCGGCAGGGCGTCGATGTCGGCGCGCAGGCCGATGCCGCGTCCCGGTCCCTTGCTGCCCTCGATCACCGCCACCACGCCGGTCTTGCCCAGGCCGCGGTGCACCGGCAAACCCCATTCGGCGAGCAGCGTGGCGATGGTGTCGCTCGTGCGGTCTTCGTGGAAGCACAACTCGGGGTGGGCATGAATGTCGCGGCGGATGGCGCGAAAGCGCGCCGCCTCGGTCACGATGGAATCGATGATCTGCATGGAAAGCTCCTGCTCGTGCGTTCGGGGATGGCGAGTTCATTTTCGCGCAATTGGCCGAAGGTTGCCGACGACTTGCGTCGTCCCTATGGAAACGACCTGGGCAGGCGCGTCCTGGACCGTCCTACACTTGCTTGTCACCGCGTGCGTCATCCCCCTCGCCCCTGTGCCCTGCCATGACGACCCTTGCCACTATGGATGCCCCCCCAGACGCCACCTCGGGCTCGGTCGTGCGCGCCGCCTGTCCACACGATTGCCCGGACACCTGCGCCCTGCTTGTCACTGTGCGCGACGGCGTGGCCGTGAGCGTGCGTGGTGACCCCAGTCACCCCACCACCCACGGTGCGTTGTGCACCAAAGTCTCGCGCTACACCGAGCGCACCTACCACCCGGACCGCGTGCTGCAACCCATGCGGCGCATCGGTCCGAAGGGCAGCGGGAAGTTCGCCCCGGCGAGCTGGGACGACGCCCTTGCCGACATCGCCACGCGGCTGCAGGCCATTGCCGCGCGCGACCCGCAAGCCATCCTGCCCTATTCCTACGGCGGCACGCTGGGTTTCGTGCAGGGCGAGAGCATGGCGGCGCGCTTTTTCCACAAGCTCGGCGCCAGCCTGCTCGACCGCACCATCTGCGCCACCGCGGGTGAGGCGGGGCTCAAAGCCGTGATCGGCGGCAAGCTCGGGATGGACGTTGAACAGTTCGAGAACAGCCAGCTCATCCTCATCTGGGGCAGCAACAGCATCACCAGCAATCTGCATTTCTGGACCTATGCGCAACGCGCCAAGCGCAACGGCGCCAAGTTGGTGTGCATCGATCCCTGGCGCAACGACACGGCCGACAAGTGCCACGAGCACATCCAGTTGCGCCCCGGCACCGACGCGGCGCTGGCCTATGCGCTGATGCACGAGCTGATCGTGAACGACCGGCTCG
>DAIAZB010000498.1 GCA_027443745.1 Thiomonas sp.
ACGCCCAGAGCCTCACGGCCAAGCCCATGAAGGGCATGCTCACCGGCCCCGTGACCTTGCTGCAATGGGCCTTCGTGCGCGACGACCTGCCGCGTGCCGAAGTGGCGCAGCAGCTCGCTCTGGCGGTGCGCGACGAAGTGCAGGACCTGGAGGCCGCCGGCATCGGCATGATTCAAATCGACGAGCCCGCCTTCCGCGAGGGCCTGCCGCTGCGCCAGCGCAACTGGCAGGCGTATCTGAGCTGGGCCGGCCGCGCCTTCCGCCTATCGGCCAGCGGCGTGCGCGACGACACGCAAATTCACACGCATATGTGCTACGCCGAGTTCAACGACATCATGCCGGCCATCGCCGCGCTCGACGCCGACGTCATCTCCATCGAGACCAGCCGCTCCGACATGGAACTGCTGCAGGCCTTCGGCAGCTTCCACTACCCCAACGCCATCGGCCCCGGCGTGTGGGACATCCACTCCCCCCGCGTGCCCGACCAGGCCGACATGGAACGCCTGCTGCGCAAGGCCCTGGCCGTGATTCCCGCCAATCGCCTCTGGGTCAACCCCGACTGCGGCCTGAAAACCCGCGCCTGGGCCGAGACCGAAGCCGCCCTGCGAAACCTGGGCGGCGCGGCGAAGGCCGTGCGGCAATCGTCGGCTTAAGCGGCAAGGGCGGCAGGCAGCACCACACGTTGCTTGTCCCCTCGGGCTGACAAGCAGTGGCAAGGGCGGCAGGTTTGGGGGCGCTCAGCCCTGCGCGCCGCCCAGCTCCTGCTCGATCTGCTCGATGCTCGGCAGGCTGGTTTTCAGCTGTGCGGGCAGGGCGTGGATCAGCTGGTATTCCGCCACGCCGATGGGCTGGTTGATGTCGCGCAGCGCGTACGGCCATTTCCGCGCCCCAGCCCTGCATCGCCTGCCACGCCACGATGCACGGGCACTTACCTACCTTGGCGGTGCGCCTGAACCCGCTGGGCGATTTCCTGTTTGCTCCGCCGCAGCAATTCGATCTCGGATGGTGTCAGCGTTCGCGGTTCGTTCGAGGTAGCGTGCTTCTGATTGAGTAAGGCAGTCGAAGCCGTGACCGAACCGGGTGAGCCACCAGGTTTCCAGGTCTTTTCCATGTTTATTCCTCAGCAAAGTCAGTTGGGCGATCGTCGGCGCCAATAATGCCGAATGTGGCTTGCCAGTCAACGTTGTGGCCGCGATCACCCGGCCGCCGCAACTTTCGATCAGACCGCGCAGGTTGGCCAGCGTGCCGCCCTGTCCCACAAAATCATCGACCAGTACATAGTCAGCCCCAGGCAGGATATCCCCGGCAAACGCAGCTTGGCGCGCCAACCGGGAAAACCCGTCGGCGCCGGTATGACTCACCACGTTCGTTTGCACCACCGAACTGTCCACGGGCAGGTCAAGCAGTTGGCCAAGTTCGTCGGCGAGCGCCTCTGGAATGGCATTCACCCCGACCTGCTCAAGCGCATGCGCCGAGACCAGGACAGGGCGAGCCGTACCCAGCAATCCGCGAAGCGATTCCACCGCAGAAAGTGCAAGCGTGTCTTGCACCAATTGCAAAGCCGCATCGGCATCGCCGCTTTTGGCCGCTGGATAGGCGGGGTGTTGCTTGACCCTGGATTCGTCGGCGTGGATCGCCACCGGCGGAAAATCCACAGGCCAAGGCCGGCGCGGCGGAAACACGGCGGATTGCTCCAGGCTCATGATTCACCCCAGACGCGGACGAGGGTGGCCTGGATTTTTTGCTCGAAGCGGGCGATCAGTTCGCGGTTGGCGGCGACCAGCGCCTGCTCGGCTTCGATCTCGGCGACGATGGCTTGCTGGGTGGCGAGGGGTGGGACCGGGAGCTTGAAATTTAGAACATCGGACTTCGTTATGTTTGGATCTTTTCTGGTGCTGTTTGCGACCGTCTTCCAATAGCCCTTCGACGCTACAAGAATGGCGTTCAGAAAGTAGGGACTGACTTTTTGCGTTGGAAGCAACGCG
>DAIAZB010000499.1 GCA_027443745.1 Thiomonas sp.
GGATGCCGTGGGCCGTCATTGGCCCGAGGCGAACCTCCATCCTACTAGGACGAAGCTGTCTGCGGGATGGCTGCAAGATGCCCGCGCCCGCGGCGGACAAGTACGGCACGCCATGCCACGTTGGTGAACAGCCGAGGGGCCGACGACGCACAGCACTGACGCGCCAGGGTTTGCCAACTGTGTAATGACCCAGTGATTTCCTGCACAGGTGTTACGTTTAGACGGAGACACCATGAGCATCGTGATGGAAGAAGAGATCAAACGCTGGACGGCGCGCCGGAAGTCGGCGCTGGTGCTGGAGATCATCCAGGGCAAGACGAGCGTGTCGGAGGCGAGTCGGCAGTTCGACCTGCCGCCGTCGGAGATCGAGAGCTGGGTCGAGGATGGAAAGCGCGGGATGGAAAACGCGCTGCGCGCCAAGCCTGAGGACGTGCGCGAGCAGTACGAGCGGCAGCTCAAGGAGCTGCAGGAAGCCTACGGCGAAGCCATGCTGGAGCTGCGTGCGCGAAAAAAATTGGTGTCCCTGTTGGGCAAGGACGAGACCTGATGGTCACGATCCAGCAGGGACTGCGGGCTGAGGGTGTGGCGGTGTCGATGGCCAAGCTGTGCCGCTGGTTCGAGGTACCTAGGCGCACGGTGTACTACCGGACGGTGAAGTCGGCGCCGATGGTGCGGCCGGAGCTGGCCGGCCCGATCAAGCAACTGATCGAGGCCGAGCCGTCGTTCGGCTACCGCACGGTGGCTGGGTTGCTGGGCATGAACAAGAACACCGTGCAGCGCATCTTCCAGCTCAAAGGCTGGCAGGTGCGCAAGCGAGCGATCGGCATGCGTCCACGGATCCAGGCCTTGCCGTCGGTGGCCACGGCCCCGAACCAACGCTGGGCGACGGATCTGTGCCGGATCTGGGGCGGGCGTGACGGCTGGCTCACGCTGGCCTTGGTGATCGACTGCCACACCCGGCAGCTGCTGGGCTGGCAGCTATCGCGGACCGGGCGGGCGACAACCGCTGCGGCGGCGTTGGAGCAAGCCTTGATCACACGCTTCGGCACGCTGGGCCGCGTGCCCGAGTCGTTCCTGCTGCGCTCCGACAATGGGCTGGTCTTCACCAGTCGCCAGTACACGCGACTGGTCCGCAGCTACGGCCTGCAGCAGGAATTCATCACCCCGCACTGCCCGCAGCAAAACGGGATGATCGAACGCTTCATCCGTACGCTGAAGGAGCAGTGTGCGCACCGACACCGATTCGAGAACCAACAGCATGCGATGCGGGTAATCGGCGACTGGATCGCGTTCTACAACCACCGGCGCCCCCACCAGGCGCTGGGCATGAAGACACCCGCCGAGGCTTATGCTTTAGCGGCCTGACCTGTGCAGGAACCGCTAGGTCATTACAGACTGCGGCAAACCAATCGGTGGAGCGCCGCACCGCGGCCTCTCTCCTGATCAATCCCCGGATCTGGAAACCGCCGCCTCACAAGCGGAGAAAGCCGCCCAAAAACCTCGCGTATGGAAAGAATCTTGCCGCTCTCGGGGTCACCGGCGGGGCTGCTGGTGAAATGCCCAGGCACGTGCGCCCCGAGATGGCTCAGCATCGGTGGGGTATCCTTTAGTGACAGCAGTTCCAATGGATTGGAACCCGGAGCAAAGCGCGCCTGATATTTGGT
>DAIAZB010000500.1 GCA_027443745.1 Thiomonas sp.
GGCAAGAGCACGCTGATGAACATCATCGCCGGGCTGGAAGAGCCCACGGGCGGCTCCCTGCGGCTGGACGATCAGGACATCACCGCGCTGGGGCCGGCGGACCGCAACATCTCCATGGTGTTCCAGTCCTACGCGCTGTACCCGAATATGACGGTGGAAAAGAACATCGAGTTTCCGTTGGCCATGCGCAAGGTGCCCAAGGCGCAGCGTGCCGAGCGCGTGCGCAGTGTGGCCGCGCTGCTGCACATCGAACACCTGCTCGACCGCAAGCCGCGCCAGCTCTCCGGCGGCCAGCGCCAGCGTGTCGCCATTGGCCGCGCACTGGCGCGCGAACCCAAGCTTTATCTGTTCGACGAACCCCTGTCCAACCTCGACGCGCAACTGCGTCTGGACATGCGCACCGAGCTCAAGAAGCTGCACCAGCGCCTGCGCGCCACCATCGTCTACGTCACCCACGACCAGATCGAGGCCATGACCCTGGCCACCCGCATCGCGGTGATGAAGGGCGGTGTCATCCAGCAACTGGGCACGCCCTACGAGATCTACAACCGCCCCTCCAACACCTTTGTCGCCAGCTTCATGGGCTCGCCGCGCATGAATCTGGCCAAGGTTCATGTCACCCGTTCGGACATCGGCTGGCAACTCACCTTGGGCGGCGCGCAGGGGAGCAAGGCGATCATCGATGTTCCCACCGCGCAGGTCGATCTCTCGGCTCATATCGGGCAGGAAGTGCTCATGGGGTTGCGCGCGGAAGCCATCTGCCTGTCACACGACCGCGGCGCGGCCGGTCCGCTGCGTTGTGCGGTGCGTGCCCGTGTCGAAGTGATCGAGCCGACAGGTTCCGACACGCTGGTCGTGCTGCAGATCGGTGGTGTCGAGTTCACCGCCCGTCTCGAACCCGATGCGGAACTGCGGATTGGTCAGGACGTCGATCTGTTCCTCGATCTGAGCAAACTGGTCTGCTTCGACCTCAAGACAGAAGCGCGTATCGGGGCGTGAGAACAGAGTCGGGCCGCCGCGATCGGCGTTTCGGCAACTCACGATGTGGACAACAGCGAGGACGATGAGATGCGTTGGGGATTGATCGGAGCCAGCCGGATTGCTGAGCGCGTTTGCGCCTCGATGCGTGGCATCGAGGGCCAGGAGTTGGTCGGCGTGTATTCGCGCAGCGCGGAGCGCGGCCGCGACTTCGCCGCGGCGCAGGGCGTCGCCCAGAGCTACACCGACCTGAACGCGCTGTTCACCCAGGCCCGGCCCGACGCGGTCTACATCAGCTCGACCAACGAGCTGCATGCCCCGCAAACCCTGGCCGCGCTCGACGCCGGCTGCCATGTGCTGTGCGAAAAGCCCCTGGCGATCAACCTCGACGATGCCGCGCAGATGGTGCGGCACGCCGCGCTGCGCAAGCGGGTCCTCGCCACCAACCACCATCTGCGCGGATCACTCGCGCACCAGCGCCTGCGCGAGCTCCTCGCCGAGGGCGCCATCGGCCGCGTGCATGGCGTGCAGTTGTCGCACGCCGTGAGCCTGCCGCGTCAGCTGCATGGCTGGCGCCTGAACCAGCCGGATGCCGGCGGCGGCGTGGTGCTCGACATCCTGGTGCACGATGTGGATCTGCTGCGCTTCGTGCTGGGCACGGAACCACAGACCATCCACACCGTGGCGCAGCACAACGGCCTGACCCAGGCCGGCTTGGAGGACGGCGCCATGAGCATCGTGGCGTTCGAGGGCGGGGTGCTGGCACAGTTGCACGAATCCTTCGTCGCCGCGCATACCCTCACACGCCTGGACCTGCTCGGCACCGAGGGCACGCTCAACTGCATGCAATCCCTCACCGTCTCGGGCACGCCCGTCATCACCCTGCGCGACGCCCGAGGCGAGCACGCCATCCCCGTCGGGCATGCCGACCTGCATGCCCAGTCCGTGCGCGCCTTCGTGTCCGCCTGCGCGGGACATGGCGCACCGCTGGCCAGCGGCGTGGACGGCTTGCGCTCGGTGGCGGTCGCCCTGGCTGGCCTGGCGTCCGCCTCCAGCGGCTGCGGCCAGGCCATTGCTGCTTCGGCTTGATGGTGTCATGGCCGCTCTCGCTTCTCCATCAGTACCGCCGGCCGTTCCAGCCGTGGACGACTTTCGGGCGCCCGGGTTCCTACGCGAGCATATCCGCCGCACTTTGGCTTTCTATGCCTCCCATGGCGTCGACCCGAGCGGCGGCTTTCATCACTACTACAAGGACGATGGCACGGTGTACGACGCGCACACCCGCCACCTCGTCAGCAGTGCCCGCTTCGTCTTCAACCACGCCACCGCCTACCGCCGCTTCGGCCAGGCCGAAGACCTGGAGCGCACCCGCCATGCGCTCGCCTTTCTGCAGCATGGCCATGCCCAGCCGCAAGGCGGCTACGCCTGGGAGATCGACTGGCGCGACGGCCATGCCACGGTGCGCGACGGCACCAACCATTGCTATGGCCTGGCCTTCGTGCTGCTGGCCCACGCCCATGCGCTGATGGCTGGCCTGGAGGATGCGCGGGCCGGCCTCGAACAGACCTGGGCGCTGATGGAGCAGCGCTTCTGGGAACCGCAGCACGGCCTTTACGCCGACGAAGCCACGCCCGACTGGCGCCTTGGTCCCTACCGCGGCCAAAACGCCAATATGCATGCCTGCGAAGCCCTGCTCGCCGCCTTCGACGCCACCGGCGAGCAACGCTACCTGCAACGCGCGCTGCGGCTGGCCGAGTCCGTCGCGCTGCGACAGGCCGACCTGGCTGGTGGATTGGTCTGGGAGCACTACCGCGCCGACTGGAGCGTGGACTGGGACTTCAACCGCCACGACAAGACCAACATCTTCCGCCCCTGGGGCTACCAGACCGGCCACCTCACCGAATGGGCCAAGCTGCTGCTGCAACTCGAACAGCGCCTGCCCGCCAACGCGCGGCCCGAGTGGCTGCTGCGGCGTGCGCAGACCTTCTTCGACACCGCCATGCGCCGCGGCTGGGACGAGGCGCATGGCGGCCTGGTCTACGGTTTCGACCCCGATGGCGCGGTTTGCGATGGCGACAAATATTTCTGGGTCCAGGCCGAAAGTCTGGCCGCCGCCGCGCATCTCGCGCTGCGTCTGGGCGAGCAGCGCTACTGGGACTGGTACGACCGCATCTGGGCTTATGCCTGGACGCACTTCGTCGATCACGTCCACGGCGCCTGGTATCGCATCCTCGCTCCCGACAACACCAAATTGACCGACGAGAAAAGCCCCGCCGGCAAGACCGACTATCACACCATGGGCGCCTGCCACGACGTGCTGCGCGCCCTGGGCGCCGCGCAGGCGCGGCTGCGCCATGTGGTGCTGATGAGGTTCGCGCCTGAAACTTCACAGGCGCGCATCGCGCAGCATCTGCAGGGTTTCGCCCAAATGGCCACGCACATCAGCGGCATCGCAGCGGTGGAGGCAGGCCCCAACATCAGCCCCGAGCGGCTGGACCACGGCTACACCCACGCGGCCATGCTGAGTTTTCTCGACACCGCGGACCGCAACACCTATCTCCACCATCCGGCGCACAGTGCCTTCGCGCACAAGCTGCGCACGGATCTGGCAGCCATTCTGGTGTGCGATTTTCAGGCGAGCCAGACATGAGGCGTCCGCGCAATGAACACCAGCAAGTGGTCTGGAAATCTGGCCGGGTTAACCCGCAGACGGATCTGCGCATTCTGGTGCGCGCCGCCGTGGAAACCCGGTGCAAAGGAATGTCGGAGCATTGCAACATGCTGCATTGCAATATGTTGCTCTTTGCTTGCGAATGGTCAGACGCATTCATATTATGAATAAACATTGACATGGGAGTCAGGAGGAGGAGGCCAATCCATTCAACATCCAAGACGTGGTGACTTGATACAGAATGATTTTTGAGGCGCGAGAGGGCGTTTCATCAACAATTTCGAGCTTGAAGCCTCGGGATTTATATAAACGGAGATAAAGTCATGAAGCTTATTGCAAGGATGAATCTGTCCGCCGTGGGGTTGGCGGTGGCGGCGGCTTTCGGCATGGCCGCCCCAGCACATGCCGACACGTTCGGCTTCAACGGTTATTTTCGTGCCGGCGCCGGCACGACGTCCGCCAGCTCCAATGGCGGCCCGTCGCGTCAGTGCTACAACCTGCCGGGTGTCGATGCGGGGCATTACCGGCTGGGTAATGAGTGCAATTTGTACGGCGAATTCGGTTTCAACGATTACGGCACGGCGAACGGGGTCAAATACCACAATATGGTGATGATCAACGAATACAGCCCCGGCACCGACATCGGAACTTCCTACGCCAGCTTTGAGCAGATGTATTCGGAAATCAGCGGCGTCGACTTTGCCCCCAATGTGCATTTCTGGGCTGGCAAGCGTTTCTACGGCCGTGCCAATATCGACATGCTCGACCATTTCTTCGTGCGCATGGATGGCGTGGGCGGCGGTGCCGACAATATCGGCCTTGGCCCCGGAAAACTTGGCTTGGCGTATTTCGGCTCTGACTCTTATAAGGGTTTTGGCGACGCCGGCAATGGCGCCCCGGTAATCCCCGGAACAGGACTGTCTGGACGCCGCTTCAACTTCGACTACACCGGACTCCCGGTCAACCCAGGCGGCACATTGCGCATCACGGGCACCTTGACCAAGAGCAATGCGGTCGGCGGTACCACGGGCGAAGCGATCAGCCTCCAGCACAACCAGGACATCCCTGCGCTCGGCGCCGGCAACGTGTTGTGGCTGCAGTTGGCGCGTGGCTCGGCATCACTGGCACAAAACTTTGGCGCGCCTTTGTCGCCCACCAGCGCCAAGGCCTGGCGGCTGGCCGATGCATTGAACTGGCAAGTCGGCAATTTCAGCGGTCAGGCCGACCTGGTCTACGGCCACCACGATGCCGGTTCGGCGAACAATTTGGTGGCCTATTCCAACGGCCTCGTGGCGTACAAAAACACCTCGATCGGCGCGCGCTTCGCCTACGCCCTGACCAACAACCTGCGGGTGATCGGCCAGCTCGGGCACATGACCAAATCCCCGGATGGCAACCCCACCGAGAAGCTGACCATCGCCACCATCGGCCTGGGCATCGTCCCCGACGCCAAGGTGTACTACTCGCGGCCTGAAATTCGCCTGTACTTCACCCACGCGTCCTGGAACGCCGCCGCGGCGAACGACCCAGCGAATGC
>DAIAZB010000501.1 GCA_027443745.1 Thiomonas sp.
GGCGCGCGGGCTCCGGCAAGTCGCGTCCCGTGACCCTCCGGATGGCCGCTTCCAGATGGTCCAGAATCCTCTCCGCTTCACGCTGATAACCCTTTCTGGCCAGCCAGCGCGGACTTTCCGGAAGCTTGTAATAAATCAAAACGGAGTACAGGATGGGAGAGGCCGCAACCGCGAAAAAAACTCGCCAAGAATAATCTGGACTAAGCGCTGGGAAAATTATGAAACCCAGCAGCGGAGCGACGAAATAGCCAAGCGACAGGAAGGCGTCCATGATTCCGTTGCAAAAAGTTCTTCGTGTCTTCGGAACCATTTCACACACGATTGCGTAAGGTAGCGGGAACACAGCGCCCATACCGAGTCCAGCGAGAAAACGAGCAATTAGCAGGAAACTGTAGTTTGGCGCTAGACCGCAGACGAAGGTAAAAATGCTGTACCAAACAATTCCGTATATCAGGACCCGTTTACGCCCGAACAAGTCTGCGAGCCTACCAGCCGGAATCAACCCGATCACGACCCCGAAGGTCTGCGCTGCAACCAGCAGGCCGATTTGGCTTGGGGTAATGTGCATAACCTGCTTCAGGGTCGGGATCGAAACTCCAAGCGAACCAATGCTCAGTGCCTCGGTGAACCAAGCCAAACCCGCGAGGATGACAATACCCCAAGTGATACGAGTCATCGGCAGGCGATCTATTCGTGCTCCCACCGCGGCTTGTGCGGCGAAATGATCATTGAGTTCAGACATCTTTGTCTCCTGGTAGGAATTTAATAAACCATCTTGAAATCGTTTAATGCAGCAAGCTGGGTCTGTTTTTTTCTCCTTTTTGTTCCGATAACTTCCTTGTGATTCAATACAAATGTAATGATTCCTTGATGACGCTTGACTCCAGATCGTGTAATTTCAGGCGCTGGATTTTCCCTGTTGGCCCCCGTGGCAAATCGTCCACGACGTAACAGACGCGTGGCATCTTGTACTTGCCGAGGTGCTCCAGGCAGTGGGCGCGCAGATCATTTGCACTAACTGCTGCGCCGTCGCGCAGCACGAGGTATGCCTCAATATTCTGGCCGTAATTACTGTCCTTGACGCCGATTGTTGCGGCCTCCATAACAGCCGGGTAGCGCAACAGCGCTTCGTCGATTTCGCGAGGCGAGATATTTTCACCTCCCTTGATAATCAACTCCTTGGCGCGGCCGGTAATGAAGTAGTAGCCATCATCGTCGCGGTAGCCGAGGTCTCCGGTGCGAAACCAGCCATCTGCAGTAAAGGCCTTCGCCGTCTCGGTGTCGTTCTTGAGGTAGCCGCGCATGACGTTGAGTCCACGCAGCTCGATTTCACCGATAGCGAGGTTAGGCAGCACGTGGCCCTGGGCATCAACAACCCGGGCCTCGGTTCCAGACGGCTTGCCAATGCTGCCAACCTTTCGCAAATGCCGCTCTATCGGGTTGCTGAACGAAGGTGCCGCGGTCTCGGTCAGCCCCATGGTTTCGATGATGTCGACCCCGAAACGTCGCTCGAATGCCCGGTGGTGCTCGGGGGGCAGCGCCGCCGACGCCGAGCGGCAGAAGCGGATGCGGCGCAACTGATCCAGGTCGAGGTCCTTGGGGGCTGACTGGATTAGATACGCAATGATGGTTGGCACCGCGTTGACCCAGGTGCAGTTGAAGCTGATCGCATCCTTCCAGAACGTCGTCGCCGAAAACTTCGGCGGCATCACCAGCGAGCCACCTCGCACCAGTGGCGCGATCAGGTTTACCACCAGCGCGTTGATGTGATAGAGCGGGAGCGGCGCCAGGCCGCGGTCGTCCGAGCCTAGCCCGTGCTCACGACTGATATGGATGCCGTTAGCGACCAGATTGCCGTGGCTGAGCACGACACCTTTGGGTGTGCCAGTGGTTCCCGACGTGTACATCAGCAGCGCCGCGTCGTCGACGGCGGGCATCACGTCGGGTTTGGCGGCCGCCGCGCGGTTGTGATCGAGCCAACTCGAGTCGGTAATGACTTCGACGTGCAGCGACCGCTCCATCGCTGCTGCCATAGCCTGCAGCGTCCGCGCATGCTCCGGCGTGGTGACGACCAGCGCAGTGTCGGAGTGATCGAGGATGTAGGACAGCTGCGAAGGCTGCGCCAGCAGGTTGATCGGGTTGATCACCATGCCGTGATACATGGCCGCCAGTATCAGCATCGCGGCATCGAGGCCGTTCGACATGAACAGCGACACCACGGCGCCTCGCCGCACTCCGTGCCGGGCGAAAAACGGTCCGAGTTCGCTGCAAATGCGCTGCAATTGGGCAAAAGAGACTTCGCGCCCGTCCTGGGTGGCGATGAAATAGGTCGACCGCGGTGCTCGCTGCGCGTTAACGTCGATGAGTTGCGCGACGCTGCACAGTTCGTGGATGCCGCCGCAATCTTGCGGTGCCGGAGCGGTCATGCAATTGGTCGGTGTCATCGGTCTCGGCTCACCAAAAGAAAATCGGAACGCCGGCAGTGCACACACCCTAGGCGAGGAGAAGGTGGTTTGCTTGCGGCGTGGGCCGCAACGGGTTGAGTGGCAGATTCGAAGGGTTCGGCTGGCATGTGTGAACGAGGCTCGGTGATGGACGCTACAAGGACCGGTGCGAATTGGGTTTTGCTTGGTGCAACCGCTTCGACCGATGCGTGATTTGATTGAATTTAAGCAAATAGAGGAACCAGTTGTCCCGTTTTTTGATTTTTATAAGCTATCTGAGGGTTTGTGTTAATTCGATTTGAATATTTCTCCGTTTTCGGGACAATATGGTGTCGTTCGCCACCAGAAAACTAGATATAGTTGCTTTCAATCGCGCAGCCGGCGCTTGCAGCACCACACATGATCACGATTTGTCCGTTGCCCATGCCAGTTTGAGCAATGTCTGACTGCCACCCTGTACAGGGTGGCGCATTACTGCCGACTGCACTTCGAAACCCTGACTTGCCATGAACTCAAACCAGTCGAACGCTGCGGCGGTGCGTGCCTTTCGGGTGCTCGAGCTACTGGCCGGAGTTCAATCGATGAGTCTGATGCAACTCGCCAACGGCTTGGAACTGCCCAAGCAGACCGTGCATCGGATCCTAAAAACCCTGTGCGCTGCCGATCTGGTGATTCGCGACGTCGATGGCCAGGGTTACGAATGCGGTGGGCGGGTGCGCAACATGAGCGTGGCACTACTGATGCACTCGGGGCCGGCCACCGCCCGCCATGCCGTGCTACGCAAGCTCGGCGAGCGCATCGGCGAAACCGTCAACCTGACCGTGCTCGACGGCGACGAGGTGGTCTACCTCGATCGAGTCGAGACCGCCTCGCCACTACGCATGCACCTGCAACCGGGTTCGCATGTCCCGCTGCATTGCACCTCTAGCGGCAAGCTCCTACTGAGCCTACAGCCGGCTGCGTTGCGCAACCGCATCGTCGACGCGCTACCGCTGAAAAAAATGACCGATTTCACCATCACTGACGCCGCACATCTCCGCCAAGATCTGGTCGAAACCCGCAAGCGCCGCATCGGCCTAAACGACCAGGAATTCATCCACGGTATGGTGTCGATCGCCGTGCCAGTGATGCGCGACGCCTACCGCGCCTGGGCTGCGATCGCGGTGCAGGCACCCTTGGCCCGATCCGATATCAACGGCCTGCTCGAACACTTACCAGTGCTGCGCGAAGCCGCAGCAGCGATCGCCGCTATGGTGACGCCGCCAACGCCACGCAGGGTACGTGTCCAACGCGACACTCAAGAAGTTGACGCCGAACAGCTTTGACGCTGTGACTGACGCCGTTTTCTTCCACTGATTTGACAAGGATATTTCATGATCACCATACAAGCCTCCCCTGGCACAACGGGCGAGGTGCTAGCCCAAGTGTCGGCCTGCGTGGCGCGTGCACGCGTTGCCCAGCACCAGTTCGAGCGCTACACCCAGGAACAGGTCGACGAGGTTGTACTCGCTGTTGGTTGGGCCATCATGGAGCCACGGCGCAATCGGGCGCTGGCCGAGCGTGCCGTCGCTGACACAGGGCTGGGCAACGTAGCCGACAAGGTGATCAAGAATCATCGCAAGACCCTGGGTTTGTTGCGCGATCTGCGCGGCTGTAAGTCGGTCGGCGTGATAGGCGAGGACCCGGCTAAGGGTGTCATCGAGATCGCTCGCCCAGTCGGGGTCGTCGGCGCCGTCACCCCCTCGACCAATCCGGCGGCCACACCAGCGAACAAGATCATCAACGCCCTGAAGGGGCGCAATACCATCATTCTGTCGCCGTCACCGAAGGGCTACAGCACAGGCTCGCTACTGCTGCAGTACATATGCGAGGAACTCGACCGCATCGGCGCGCCGCACGACCTCGTACAGCTGTTGCCTGCCCCAGTGACCAAGTCTGCGACCCAGGAATTGATGCGTCAGGTTGACCTCGTCGTAGTCACGGGATCGCAGAGCAATGTGCGTGCGGCGTACGCTAGCGGCACCCCGGCGATAGGCGTGGGCGCTGGCAACGTCGCTGTGATCGTCGACGAAACCTGCAATGTCGAACAGGCGGCGCAGAAAATCCGCCGATCGAAAGTATTCGACAACGCCACCAGTTGTTCGTCGGAAAATAGCCTTGTCATCGTGGATGCCGTGTATGGTGCCACCATCGACGCGCTGCTCCGCCAAGGCGGCGTGCTGCTCGACGCGGCACAAAAACAATGCCTGCAAGACACAATGTGGCCCGATGGGAAGCTCTCACCGGCTGTAACTGCCAAGTCAGCTCCCACCATCGCCGCACTCGCCGGGTTGCAGGGCCCAAAATTCGAACGGGCGCAGTTCCTCATGGTCGAGGAGACAGGGGTTGGCGACGAGCATCCGTTTTCCGGCGAGAAGCTCTCGCCAGTGCTAGCCGTTTACCGTGCCAGCGGATTCACCGAGGCCATGGACAAGGTGCGGTGCATCTATGCACACGAAGGCGCCGGACACTCCATCGGCATCCACTCCGAGGACCGCAATCGGCCACTGCAGCTTGGCCTACACATGCCGGCCTGTCGGATCATCGTCAACCAAGCGCACTGCTTCGCCACCGGGGGCAGTTTCGACAATGGACTGCCCTTCTCGTTGTCGATGGGTTGCGGCACCTGGGGACGCAACAGCATTTCTGATAATCTGAATTACAGGCATTTTCTTAACATCACGCGCATTGCAACGCCCTGCACTCCGGATGAGCCCTCTCCACAGGATATTTTCGGTGAGTACAAACGACGCCACGGCATCGTCTGATGCCAGCGCGGCGGGGCGCAGGCCCCCGTCCTAGACGATGCCAGCACGTTCCACCCCACTGTTGTGGAAACAGCTCCTGCAACGCTCGGCGCAGGAAAATCTGAGCCTGCAAGGGCGGATCAGAGAAATGCTGGTGTCGGCGATCCTCGATGGTCGGATAGCGCCCGGTGCGCCGCTTCCTTCCGGCCGCGAAATGGCGAATCAACTCAGCGTGGCACGTAACACGGTGGTTCTGGCCTACAGACAACTGAGCGACGAGGGTTTCCTCCTGTCGCGCCAGCGCAGCGGGCATTTCGTCAACCCGGGATTCGTTGTCGGACAGCATGCGGCGCCCAAGCAGGGCGTCAGTGGGTACAACGGGGGGCTGGCATCAACGAACTGGCACACCAGGCTTCGCCTGCGCCCCACTGCGCAGCGCAGTATCCACAAACCGGCCGATTGGCAGAAATTCCCATACCCCTTTCTTTACGGGCAGTTCGATGCCTCGCTGTTCCCAACCACCAACTGGCGCGAATGCTGTCTGAAGGCGCTGTCAGTACTCGACATCCGTGACTGGGCCCCGGATCACATCAGTCGTGACGACGATTCGCTGGTGCAGCAGATACGCTCTCGCGTCCTGCCGCGTC
Organism: Thiomonas sp.; assembly: GCA_027443745.1. Next base: position 5,878 of record DAIAZB010000501.1, read on the forward strand.
GTGGGGTGTGGGCGGCGGCGGACGAGATCATGGTCACCGTCGGCGCGCAGCATGCAATGTATCTAGTCGCTGACCTGCTGATTGGCGAGGACTCGCGGGTGGCTCTGGAAGATCCCGGCTATCCCGATGCGCGAAACATTTTCGCTAGACGCACCCCCCATCTGCTGCCGATCGCGGTCGATCATCACGGGCTCCCCATCGACAGTCGGCTCGACCACGTCGACTACCTGTACGTCACGCCGAGCCACCAGTGCCCGACCGGAGTGACAATGCCACTGGAGAGTCGCCTCGAACTGTTACGACGGGCTGACGAGCGCGATTTCATCATCATTGAGGACGACTTTGAGAGCGAGAACCGTTTTGGCGGTGACCCGATACCGGCGCTGAAGAGCCTGGACCACAACAACCGTGTGATCTACATCGGCAGCCTCTCCAAGAGCTGGGCACCGGGGTTGCGACTGGGCTATATCGTCGCCCCGGAGGAACTGATCGCCGAATTTCGCGCCCTGCGTCGCCTCATGCTGCGCCACCCTTCGGCATTCATCCAGCGCGCCTTCGCACTATTTCTATCGCTGGGCCATCACGACTCGCAGTTACGGCGCGTCGCGCTGGCGCACAGCGAGCGCTGTCGCGCCATGCTCGACGCACTAGCCCAGCACGCGCCGCAATGCGAGGTCACTTCAATCATCGGGGGAGGCTCGTGCTGGGTACGGCTTCCTGAAGGCCTGTGCACCAGTACGTTGCAGCTGCAGGCTGCCGCCCGGGGCGTCCTGCTCGAGCCTGGGGACGTATTCTTTTTCTCGACCCCCGCGCCTGGCTCGTTCCTACGCCTGGGCTTCCAATCGATTCCCGAGAAGGCGATTGGGCCTGGCATTGCCATCCTCGGCCAAGTAATCCGCTCGCTGCAAGGCAACTGACCTTAACTGGCCCCGCTCGCCTCTACAGGCCAATGCTGCAGCCGCATTCAGTGTGCCAGAATAGACATCGCGCGTTTTTTCAGATCCAGGAAATGCGGGTCGAAGGCGATCTCGGCCAAACGGGGACGCTCCAGTTCGATGGGTATGTCCAGCGCGACCCGGCCTGGTCTGGCCGTCAGCACGATCAGTCTGGTGCCAAGAAAAATTGCTTCGTCAATGTCGTGCGTAATGAATACGATGGTGCAATGCAACTGATCCCACAGCGTAACCAAAAAAGACTGCATCGACGCACGTGTCTGGGCATCAAGTGCGCCGAACGGCTCGTCCATCAGCAACACCTTCGGCTTCATCACCAGTGCGCGAGCAATCGCGACCCGCTGCTGCATGCCCCCCGATAGCTCGTAAGGCTTGTGGGACGCGAAGCCCTCGAGTCCGATGATGCGCAGGATGTCCGATGAAGCCTTACGGCGCTCCTTCTTGGATACCCCGTGCAGCGATAAGCCGAACTCGATGTTGTCTTCCACGCTAAGCCATGGGAACAGGCCGGCCTGCTGAAATACGACCACACGGTCCGCGCCAGGCTGATCCTTTTGCTCGCCGTCGACGTAAATCGCTCCCTTCGTCGGTATTGCCAACCCAGCCAGCAGGTGTAGGAGTGTCGTCTTGCCACAACCCGACGATCCCAACACCGTGATGAATTCGCCGCTCTCGAATTGCAGGTTGATGTTTTCGAGTGCGGTTGCGCCGCCGAAGGTTTTATAGAGAGAAT